>OMJI01000247.1 GCA_900299315.1 Verrucomicrobiota bacterium
AGTTCAAGGACAGCAATGGCGGCTTGGGAGTCTGGCATGCTCGCATCTGGCATGGACGGCGGGGTGTGGCCAAGGGGGAAATGCGGGGGGGCAGGAAGTCGTTGAGGTCTTCGCGGAACAGTTTCGGGATGGTGGTGGTCAGCGGCGCACGCGACCGGCGGAAGGTGGCAGTCATGTCCAGCGATCCACCGCAGTGGCGGGAGTGGTAGGGATAAGAATCGGAAACGCCACACCAATGGAGGCGGCCGAATTGTTACACCGGACAGGGGGGCCGCGGTTTTCGACCGCCCCGTTACGCCCGTAACCCCGCTACACTTTTCGACCGCCGTTTAGACCTTCATCGTCAGGTGAAAATCCGAGGTAGTCAATTTTCCTGTTGACAGTGCTTTTCTGCTAAAGTAAAAGGTACATAGTTTGATTAGCAGGTGGTAAGGGTATGCGACCAAACATCAAGGAACGCGCGTTGCGCGACTGGCTCCGGGGCCAGATTGTGTCGGGGAAACTGGCGCCAGGCCAGCAACTGCCCACCCAAGTGGCGCTCTGCCGCCGCCACCGGGTCAGCCACCTGACCGTCCAGCGGGCCATCGGCTCCCTCAAACGCGAGGGATTCATCCACACCCGGCTCCGCGACGGCGCCTATGTGGCCAACCGGCCTCCGCACCGGCACGATTACGCCCTGGTGTTTGCGGAGGATCCGTCCCAAGTCACGAATTGGTCGCGGTTCTACACCAGCTTGCAGAACGCTGCCGCGATGCTGGGGCCGACGGCGGACTGCCGGTTCCTGCCGTTCTTTGGCGTGCGCGGGCCACAACACGGCGGCGATTACGAGCGGCTCGCGGAACTGGTGCAAGCCGACCGGTTGGCGGGACTGATCTTCGTCCAAGGCGAGCATTATGTGGCCGACACGCCGTTGGTCACCCGCCCGGGCTTGCCGCGCGTGACGTTCAAGAGCCGGCAACTGTTCCCGCACATCCCGATTGTCACCTACGACCTCCGCCAGTTCGCCGACCGCGCGGCGGCGTGGTGCCGGGAACGCGGCACACGCCGGGTGGCCCTCATCGCGATGTATTCCAAGCCGGAGATGTTGCGCAATTTCGAGGAGTGCTTCGCCGAGGCCGTCACCGCGCACGGGCTGGAACACCGGCCCGAGTGGTATCTGCCGGCAGCCGCCGAGTCGGCTGAGGCCGCGCGGTACTGGACGCAACTGCTGATGCGCCTGCCGCCCCAGGACCGACCGGAAGCGGTGCTGGTGGCCGACGATAATTTTGTGGAGCCTGCGATGGCCGGCCTGCACGCGGCCCGGGTGCGCGTGCCGGACGACGTCGCGGTGATCTCCCACTGCAATTTTCCGTGGGCCGGGCCCCGCCCGCGCGGCGTCGAGTGGCTCGGATTCGATGCCGACCGGGCGCTGCGGACCTGTCTGGGTCTGCTCCAGCGACAACGCCGCAGCGAACCCGCGCCCGGCAGCACCATGATTTCGCCTCGGTTCGGGGCGCAACTGGGAATGACCGAGAAAGAAACAAGCAACACCGGCGTCGACACGGCGCCGGAGCTGAAAGGAGTCTGATGAAAACGAGACACAAAATCATTAGCCTGAGTTCCATCTTAGTGATGGGCGTGCTGGCGGCTGCCCCGGCGGCCGTCGTCAGTTGGACGTTGGTGAATACGGATCAAGCAACCTTCTTTTCCAATCCGGTTCTCTCCGGTGGCAGCGGCTTCAGCAATAACTTGGCGGCCACGCCGCCGCTCAACTTCGAGGGGATCACCAGCCCCGGCACCTCCCGTGCCAATCACCTCAATCAGCCGTTTTCCACTATCACGGAGAATAGCGGCAACCCGTTTTGGGGGGCGAACTATGCATACGACAAAATCAGCCACGATGGTGGTTCGGCGGCCAGTTTCCGCGCCTACACTACGGACGATCCGAGTCATACCGGCGAGCAGGCCCGGTTGGACTTGTACGACAGTACAGGCAACTACACCGGGCTGATCAACGTCTTGAATGGGATGGCGGTGGGGCAGACGAAGTCTTTTGCGATGACCATGGACTACCGGATGGCGGAGAAGGCGGGGAACGGCGTCATTTATATGAATCCCGAGTTCTATGTCGGGGGCAGCCGCTACTACACTCAACAAACGATCGATCCGGCGGTGAGCGCCAACTGGAACGAGGACTGGGTGATGTGGAAACTGACGGTCACGAAACAGGCGGGCGACACGTTCAGTAGTTTCCGGAACTCCTTTTGGGTCCAAGCCTACAACGGACCCGGCGCCTCGCGCACGTTCCAGATGGACAACATCCAAGTCCTCGAAATTATCCCCGAACCTTCCACAATCTTCCTGTTTGGAGTTGGTAGTGTGTTGGTCTGGCGATATGTCCGCCGCAAGAAATAGTCGGGCGTGTTTCACGCTCATTGAGTTGCTGGTCGTCATCGCGATCATCGCGCTGCTGGCGGCGTTGCTGTTGCCGGCGCTGAAGACGGCGCGGGAGAGCGGCCGGCGCGCGGCGTGTCTGAACAACACGCGGCAGCTCGCGGTCGCGCTGATGAGTTATGCCGGCGATTACCGGTCCTGGTTCCCGCCGCCCGACGCCGCCATGCTGGTCACCAACGCTGGAGGCAGTGGCACCAGTACCGTTGTTCGCGACCGGCACTACTGGTACATGGTCGACAGCGTGGGCGTGATGAAGCCGTTGTTGATCAGCAGTTACGGGCTGGTGAAGGGATCGTTCGAGTGTCCGAGCTATCAGTATTTCCAGGTGCCGGCGCAGTACAACGGCCCGCAGTGCGGTCCGGGTCGAAACAGCAACCGCGACACCACCTACCTGTGGGCGGTGGGCAAACCCGCCTTTCTGTACTGGAACAGCAACTGGCCGGGGTACCCCGGCGCGCGCAATCTGCTGGAGGGGCGCGACCCGAGCCAGGCTCCGTTGCTGGCGGACATGGTCACCGCCTGTCATCCCGGCAACTGGGGGTCGAGCGCAGTCTTTTCTTGGAGCAATCATCCATTTCAGTACCTCCCGACCGCTGGGACATGGCCCGGGTTCGGGCTGACCGAAGTCGCCAATACCGTCTATGCCGACGGCCACGCGGAGGGCAAACTCATCAGCACGCTCGATTCCCTCGGTCAGGAAAATTTCTGGTTCGCCATCGATACCGACGCGCAATGAATGGTCCAGAGTGGGCGTTGGCACCCGGTAAAGACGAGGCGAAACGCCGGCCAGACATTCATCACCTGTAACCGGCATCGGCCGTCCAATCATTACATCACGCACAGGAGCTTGAATTCATGCAACACTGCATCACCGATTGGTCTGCTGCCCTACTCGGAGTTCTCGTGGGGGTGACCGCGCTGGAGGCCGGCACGGTGCCGGCGTACCGGCATCCCGTCCTGAACATATACCCGGTAAGCGCGGTGACCGTACCGGGTAAGACCCTGAC
>OMJI01000248.1 GCA_900299315.1 Verrucomicrobiota bacterium
CCCTACATCAACGTGGGCTTGGCGCTGGTGGCCTACTGGATCATCGTGCGGTTGCCGGGCTCACCGCAGGCAGTGGCCCGCGCGCCCTACATGATCTTGGCGGGGGCGAGCCTCACGGCCTTGGTCAACGCGGTCGTCTACATCGCCCCCTCGCTGACCCCGGTTCTGTACGTCTTCTACAACGGTGTGGACGTCTCGAGTTACGTCTTCTCCTCCGTCCGTGAGCAGGAGATCACGCGCTGGTTCGCGGTGGCGCCGTTCGGGGTGACCTTGGTTTTCGTCCTCTGCGCGTTGCGACCGCCGCGGATGCTCTTCAACCCAGTGCGGCCCTGGTTGTACCTGCTCATCTTCGGCTTGATCACCATCTTCGCATCGGGGTTCCGCAACGTCCTCCTGCAAGCGCTCGTCGCCTTGGGTTTGGCGGCATGGTTCCATCGCGGCTGGCGTGAACTGGCTCTCGGCGCCCTGTGCGGACTGATTCTTCTCGGCGCGGTGATCGCCGGACAGGGCCGGGCCTATGAACTGCCGTTGCCCGCCCAGCGTGCTCTCTGTTGGTTGCCGGGCAAGTGGGACAGCGTCGTGGTGGAGGACGCGACGAACAGCAGTCAGGGACGTTTCCGGTGGTGGCAGGATGTGATCCGCTTCAAGGTGATCAAGAACTGGTGGGCCGGGGACGGCTTCGGGATGAGCGTGCGCGACTTCGAGGCCTTCCAGCGGAGCCAGGACTTCGAGGGCTTCATGACGGCGGTCGGCGGTTTTCACAACGGCCCATTGACCGGCATCCGGTCCGTTGGCGTCATTGGCCTCCTGTTGTTCTACTTCCTGATCATTGCCACCGCCGTTACGGCAGTCCGCTGCGTGAACCGGTGCCGGGGCACTGTCCTGTTTCCCACCGCGATCTTTCTCGCGGTCCAGATTGTTTGGTTTCCGGTCAGCTACACGCTCGTGTTCGGGGATTACTCCAGCCAACTGCCCACCACCATCATGCTGCAGGCGTTTCTCGTGCTGGTGATCCGGATGCTGGATGAACTGCCGCAGCCGCAACCCGCCGCGGCGCCCGCCGTCACGGCGCGGGGATTCCCGCCGGCACGGGCCCGGCTTCCCGCATGACGCCGCCGGCTTCCAGCTCCTCCCGCAAGATCCGGGTCGCCTGGCTGGCGCCGTATGCGGTTCAGGATTTGGCGTCTGGTATCCAGCTTTCGCGGCGGCCGTCGGCCTACCATGCGTGCAGTTGGATCGTGAATCTTTCGCGGGCGCTGGCGCGGCGACCGGATGTGGACCTGCACTTGATCACCGAGAGCGTCTATGTCGCGCAGAACCAAACCGTCCGGCACGATGGCATCACCTTTCATGTTGTCCGGCAGGGTGTGCCGGTCATTCACCGCGGCTTCCCGGTCTGGTGCCCGCTCGACGTGCTGACCGGGTTCCGGTCAAGCGTCGCGGCCCTCACGCGCACGTTGCGGGCGATTGAACCCGACCTCGTCCACGGTCACGGCACCGAGGCGGCCTACGGCAAAGCAGCGCTTGCGTCCGGTCGGCCCTGCCTGATCTCCATCCAGGGCATCATCACCGAGTATTACAAGACCAACCCCGATTTCCGCTTTCGCATCGTCCGCCACTTCGAACAGGATCAGGTCCGGCGCGGGAAGTATTTCACCTGCCGGACCAGCTTCGATACCGGCTTCGTCAGCGCCGTCAACCCGGCCGCGCGCATCTTCCAGATTCACGAAGCCATGAACCCGGTCTTCTTCGAGGGCGAGTGGCGTGTGCAGGACGAGCCGCACGTGCTCTTTGTCGGCGGCCTGCAAGAACGCAAAGGAATCCGCACGCTCATCCTCGCGTTGGCCGAGGTGAAACGGGCCATCCCGGCCGTGAAACTCTCCGTCATCGGCGGCGGGGGCGGCGAGTTTGCCCAGTCGCTCCATGCCTTGGTGGCGGAACTCGGGCTTGGCGCCAACGTCCAGTTCCTCGGCCAAAAAAACGCCGACGAAATCGGCGCCTGGCACCGCCGGGCGCAACTGTTCGTGTTGCCGTCCGACAACGAGAACAGCCCCAACGCCCTGGCCGAAGCCATGGTGTCCGGGATGCCCGTCATCGCCAGCAACGTCGGCGGGATCCCGTCCATGGTCGAACCCGGCCAGACCGGCCTGCTCGTCGAGGTCCGCAACCCGGTCGCGCTCGCCGAAGCGATGACCCGGTTGCTGCAAGACCCCGCCCAGCGCGCCCGGCTTGGCGCGAACGCGCGCGCGGTGGCGCGGGAGCGGCACTTGCCGGAATCCGTCGCGGACGCAACCGTCAAAGCCTACCGGGAGATTCTGGCGAAAGAGAACCCATCACCTACCGGCTGATCAATCATGGAAACTCCTCCCCACAACTTCAGCCTGCTCGGGCTCGCCATCTACGCGTGGGACTGCGTGGCGCGCACCGTCAGTTGTGTCTGGTCCACGGCGCGCGCGCGCGTGGTGTTGGCGCTGCTCGGTTGCCGGTGCGGCCCCGGCTTGCGGGTGGACGGCAAACTCATCATCCGCGCAGCCCGCAAAGGCGTGCTGACGCTCGGCCGCAACGTCAAAATCAACTCCCGGCTGCGTTCCAACCTTGTCGGGCTCGTCCAGCCGACGATCCTGCATTGCACCCAGCAAGGCCGCATCATCATCGGCGACAATACCGGC
>OMJI01000249.1 GCA_900299315.1 Verrucomicrobiota bacterium
GCGAGTTGAGCCCGCACTCCGACATCGACATCATGTTCCTGCACGACGGCCGCGCGCGCGGCGGCGAGCATCCGTACGTGAAGTCCGTCGTGGAAAGCGTGCTCTACATGTTGTGGGACGTGGGCTTGAAAGTCGGGCACTCCACCCGGTCGATCAGCGAGGCCACCGCCCAAGCCAACCAGGACATGCAGTCCAAGACGTCGCTCATTGAATCCCGGCTCCTGCTCGGCCCCGCCACGCTCTACGACCAGTTCCGCGAGGCGCTGGTGAAGCAATGCGTCCGCGGCCACGAGGACGAGTACATCGCGGCGCGGATGAAAGACCAGGAAGAACGCCACGAGAAGTTTGGCGACTCCGTCTTTTTGCAGGAGCCAAACGTCAAGAACGGCTGCGGCGGTCTGCGAGATTTCCAAAACCTGATCTGGATGGCTTTCTTCAAGTACGACGCGCTGACGCTGGCGGCGCTGCGCAAACAAGGTTTCCTCGAACCCTCGGAGCAACGCGCCCTCGAAGACGCTTACGAGTTCATCCTCCGCGTCCGCAACTCGATGCATTACCTGACCGGCCGCGCCTGTGACGTCATCGCGCTCGGCATCCAGCCGAAGATCGCCGACGACCTCGGCTACCGGCATCAAGACCTGCTCCGCCGCACCGAGGCGTTCATGCGCGACTACTACATGCACGCGCGGAACATTTTCCTGCTCACCAACGCGCTCGCCGAACGCATGGCGTTGCGACCGTCCAAGCTCTCCCGGCTGACCGCGCTCCTGCCGGGCCGCGCGAAGAAGGAGGAGCCGGTCGATGGTTTCCTCTTCCGCGACGGTCTGGTCAGCGCTGCCGATCCCGGCATCTTCAAGGCGGAACCGTTGCGGTTGCTGCGTGTGTTCCGCCATCTGCAACAGCGCCAAGTCGAACTCAGCCCTGAGTTGCGTAACATGATCCGACGCAATCTCCGGTACGTCGACCGGTCGTTTCAATACTCGACCGAGGCGCGCGACACGTTCTTGGCGATCCTCCAAAACAAGGGCCAAGTCGCCCGGATCCTGCGCCGGATGCACGAGACGGAATTCCTCGGCAAATACCTGCCGGAGTTCGGCAAGCTCACCTGCCTCGTCCAGCACGAGTTCTTCCACCGGTACACCGCGGACGAGCACACGCTGCAAGTCATCGAGCACCTCGACCGGATCATCGACGCCGTCAAGCCACCGCACGAGAACTACAAGAAGCTCTTCCAGCAAAACGAGCACCCGCACATCCTCTACCTCGCCATCCTGCTCCACGATGTCGGCAAAGCCGCCAACGCCGAGCGCCACGCCGAGGTCAGCGTCGAGATGGCGCGCAAAGCCGCGGCGCGGCTCAAGTTGAGCGAGGACGAAACAACGATGCTGACGTTCCTCGTGCGCGACCACCTGAAGCTGTCGATGCTGTCGCAGCGCCGGGACATCGATGACCAAGCCACCATCGACGCCGCCGCGCGCATCGTGAAGAACGAGGTGAACCTCGACCTGCTCCAACTTCTCACTTTCGCCGACTCTGCCGGCACGAGCATCAAGACGTGGTCGGACTGGAAAGAGGCGTTGCTCTGGGGCTTGTACCACCGGACCAAGCAGGCGCTGGCCGGGCCCGAGCGCGCGAAGAACATTCTCTCCCGCCGCATCGAGCAGCTTTACAAGGAAGTCAGCACCAAGCTCAAAAACGAGCTGCCGCTGGAGGAGATTTACTCCCACTGTGAGTTGATGCCGGCCAGCTACTACATCAACACCAGCGCCGCGCAAATCGTCGATCACCTCCGCGTCATCCACCAGTTCATCGCCCGGCAGTTCGACGTCGAGCAGCCGGAAGACGCGCTCGTACCAGTCATCGCCTGGCATCCGCATCCCGCCCAAGGCTACACCCAGGTCGCCATCGCCTCGTGGGACCGGCTGGGATTGTTCTCGAAGATTTGCGGCTCGTTCGCCTATGCCGGCCTGAACATTCTCCGCGCCCAGATCTACACCCGCGGCGACCATGTCGTGCTGGATATCTTCGACGTCTGCGATCGCGAGCTCAACGCCGTCACCGACCAGAAATCCGTCCAGTCCGCCGAACAGATGCTGCGCCGCACGTTGACGCACAAGGAAGTGATTCACTTCCGCGACTTGCTCGCCCGCATCCGCACCACGCGTCCCGAGGCCCCGCGCATCCGCGAAGTCACCATCCCCACCGAGATCGAGTTCGACAACGAGATCAGCAAGAGCCGGACGGTCATCGAGATCCAGACCGAGGACCGCCTCGGCTTGCTCTACACGCTCACCCAGACCATGAGTGATCTCAACCTCGACATCAGCTTCGCCAAAATCTCCACCGAGAAAGGCGCGGCCATCGACTCGTTCTACGTCCAGGACCAGCACGGCCACAAGATCACCGAGCCCAACCGTCTCGAAACCATCCGCGCCAAGATCGAATCCGCCATCCAACTGCTCGCGAGTTGACCATGCCGCGCGCGCTCACACCGTCGGAACGCAAGCTGCGCAATTACCAGTTGCTCGCGCGGGTCAGCGCTGCCATCACTTCGTCGCTCGATCCAAAGCAGACGTTGAATCTCGTGCTTACCGAGGCCGTCCAGATCATGAACGCCTCCAGCGGTTCGATCTGCCTGATCGATCCGCACACGCAGTTGCTCGAAATCGAAGTCGCCATCGGGCTCCACAAGAAAGCCCGGGAACTCAAGCTCGCCATCGGCCGCGGCGTCACCGGCTGGGTCGCCAAGACTGGCCAGCCGCTGCGCGTGCCCGATGTCCGGGCGGATCCCCGGTACATCCCCCTGCGCGGCAGCATCCGCAGCGAGTTGGCCGTCCCCTTGGTCGTCGAGGACACGTTGATCGGCGTGCTGAACGTGGACTCGACGCGGCTCGATGCGTTCAGCGAGGATGACGAGGAGTTGCTCTGCGCGTTGGCCAACCAAGCGGCCAAGGTCATCCACAACTCCTGGCTTTACGAGGCGGTCGCCCACAACGCGCGCAAGCTCGAAGCGCTGTTCGCCGTCGCCCAGTCCATCATCTCGTCGCACGACCTGCCGGACATCCTGAATCGCGTCGCCGTCGAAGCCTGCCGGCTCACGGACACCAAGGTTTGCTCGCTGATGCTGCTCAGCCCCGGTGGTGACCAGCTTGAATTGCGCGCCTCGCACGGTGCCGGCCCCGAGTATCTCCACAAGCCACCGCTCCGCGTCGACGACAGCTTGCTCGGCGTCGTCATCACACGCAAGAAACCGCTCCGCGTCTTCAACGTCCAGCAACACGACGCCTACCGGCACACGGAACTGGCGCGCAAGGAAGGCCTCGTGTCGCTGCTCTCCGTGCCGATGCTCTTTGGGCGCACCGTTATCGGCGCGCTCAACGTTTACACCGGCACGCCCTACCACTACTCGACGCAGGACATCAAAATTCTTTCCACGCTCGCCAACCTCGCCGCCATCGCCATCGAGAACGCCCGGCTCCACGAGAAAGTCGTCGCCGCCGAGGAACAACTCCGGCACAACGAACGCCTTAGCACGCTCGGCTTGCTCGCCGCCGAGGTCGCCCACGAGATCCGCAATCCGCTGACCGTGATGAAAATGCTGTTCCACTCGCTCGACCTACAGTTCCCGGTCGACGACCCGCGCGGCAAAGATGCCGAAATCATGGCGGAGAAGATGAACCACCTCAACGTCATCGTCGACCAACTCCTCGGCTACGCGCGTTCCACCGAGCCGCACTTCGCCCCGGTCGATCTCAACGATCTCATCGACAACATCCTGCTGCTCTGCCGGTCGAAGTTGAAACACGCCGACGTGACCCTTCACAAACATCTTGCTGCCAAACTGCCGGCCATCCGTGCCGACCGGGGTCAAATCGAGCAACTCTGCCTCAACTTGATCCTCAACGCCGTCGAGGCGATGCCCCACGGCGGCGACCTCACCGTTCGCACTGGCGCCCGCGACGGGGCCGTGCAATTGAACTTCCAAGATTCCGGTGTGGGCATGACCCCCGAGCAACGCGAGAAGTTGTTCCAGCCCTTCCTCACCACCAAAGCCCAAGGCACCGGCATCGGCCTCGCCATCGTCCAAAAAATCATCGAGTCCCACCGCGGCCAGATCGAGGTGGAAAGCAAACCGGGCGGGGGCACAACCTTCCAGATCACCCTGCCAGCGACGTAAATCCGGGACTACTTACTGCCGGCTTTTTGCAGCAGCTCGGCCAGCTTTGTGTCCGGTTGGGCGCCGAGATCGAGGGATTTTTGGTAGTGGTACTTGGCCAACTCGTAGCGCGGGGTGCGGAGGTTGGCGTAGAGAACGGCGAGGTTGAAATGGGCGTCGGCGTATTGCGGATTCAGCTCGATCGCCTTGCGGATTTCCTGCTCAGCCGCCGCGCTCCAGCCCTTTTCGCTGAGCGTGATCCCGAGGTAATTGTGCGCCTCGGCGTGCCGGGGATTGATGGCGATGGCGCGCGTCAGTTCCGCAAACGCATCGTCGGTCTTGCCCTTGCGAAAGTAGACGATGCCGAGCAACGCGCGTGACTCCGCGTCGTTCGGTGCCAACGCGACCGCGCGGCGGAGGAACTGCTCCGATTCGTCGAGCTTGTTCTGCTGGTAGTTCACGACGCCGAGGTTGGAGAGCGCAATGAGGTTGTTCGGCTCGATGTCGAGCGCCGCTTCAAACTTCTTCGCGGCCCCGGCGTAATCTTTGGCCTCCGCGGCTTTGCGGCCATCGTTCACCAAAGCCCGGACTTCGGCGGACTTTGACTCCAGCGCAGCAGGTACCTCGGCGCGTGGCGGTGCGTCGGCTTTGGCGACGTTGGGCTTGAGCGGCGAAGCCGGTTGGGGCGGCAGCGACTGCTCGACCGGCGCGGGGTTGGCGCTCAACTCGGCGACGAGCTTGCCGGTCTCGGATTCCTTGACCACCAGCGCCGCGGGAGCAGGCTCAACCGGCTTGCGGCGGAAGAAACTGAATCCCCTGCGACTCGCAGGGTTGGTGCTCGCGGTTTCTCGGCGTTCGACGATTTGTTTCAGCAGCGCGTTTTCTTTGCGGAGATAGAGAATAACTTCGTCGTCCTTCGAGCCGGCCATCTCCAGCGCGGAGATCCGGGTTTCGGCATCCTTCAACTTCGTCAACGCGCCCTCGTAGGACTGCTTCAAGTTGGCGTTCTCGGCGCGAGCGCTAGCCAATTCCTGCTTCATCGTGCCGATTTCCTGATACGACGTGACCAGCTCCTGCTGCGTCCGTTCCATCTCGGTGACGGCGGCGGCTAGTTGGGCGCGGAGCTTCTTGATTTCGGCGGACTCGATGGCGGCGACCGCACCGGAGCGGACGGTCTCCAAATCTTTCTGCGCCTCCGCCAGTTTGGCTGCGAGCTCCTTGTTCTGCTTTTCCAAGTCAGCGGCGCGGGCATCACCGGCAGCCTGCGTGGCGGTGATCTTGGCTTGCGACTCCTGCAACTGCGTCGTCAACGTGTCCCGGGTGGCTTCCAACTCCTTGATCTTCTCCTGCGCCTTCTGCAGCCGGTCGGCTTGGTCGCCGAGATCCTCGATGCGTTGCTGCGCCGTGGCGAGTTGTTCGGAGAGCTTCTTGTTGGCGGCGACGAGTTCCTCAATCTTGACGTTCGTCTCGGTGGCCGGGACTTGCTTCAGCGCCTCCTGCAACTTGCCCTGCAACTCGCCGCGTCTCGATTCGAGGTCGGTAATCTGCTTGTGCGCCTGCTCCAGTTCGCTGGTCAATTGGTTGATCCGGTCCTGGTCTTCCGGACGCGGTCCCGCCGGCGCCGCCGCTTGAACGACCACC
>OMJI01000250.1 GCA_900299315.1 Verrucomicrobiota bacterium
AAGCGCCTTGGTGAATCATGCTGTCCTTCTGGAACATCATCAGCACCACGTCCCCGGCAATCACCGCCAAGATCGGGATCAACACATCCCGGCCAAGCTCCCGGTCTACCAGCCAGACGAAGGTCGGGAACGCGACAGTCAGCAACACGAGCGTCTGGTGATTGGTCAGGCTCACACCCCAGACGAACGCCGCGAGATACAACCGCCAGCGCTTCGCCGTCTCGAAACTCCACCGGTACAAGAGCACCAGCGTGACGAAGAGGAAAAACGCGTTCAGCGCGTAGACTTCCGTGATGACCGATTGCGACCACATCACCGGCGAAAAAGCCAACATCAACGAGGCGGATACCGCGCTGGCCAAGACGATCACGTTGACGAGCCGCTCATCGAGTTCCTTCAGGAAGCCGACGCGTTCGCCCATCAGATGCCCGGTCTTCGAGATGATCAGCGCCGCCAACCCGACCGCAATCGCGCCGAACGCTGCCGACATGAGGTTGATGCGCCACGCGATGTTGCCGAACGGGATCAAGTACTGCCAGACGTACGCCATGATCGTCCAGATCGGATACCCCGGCGGATGCGGGACGCCGAGGTTGTGACCGGCCGTCAGAAACTCACCGGAATCCTCCAGCCCCACGCTCGGTTGCAAGGTCACGAGATATCCGACCAGCGTTACAATGAAAGCAATCGCAAAGGCTACGAAGTCACGACGCTCAAAAAAGCGCTCGGACCCGGAAGGAGCAGAAGTCTCGCTCATGGATCAACTGCTCGGGGAGCGCTTCACCGCCGGCCGGCGCCGGTAGCCGTGCGACCGCGTCAGCATCCACACGATCCAGAGCGCCTCGCGAACAATGCCGCCCGACATCTTGGACTGGCCCGCATACCGGTCGGCAAACGTGATGGGAATCTCCTGGATGCGGAACCCTTGCATCCACGCCTTGTAAGTCATCTCGACTTGAAACGCGTAGCCGTTGCTTTTCACCGAGTCGAGTGCGATGGCCTCCAGCACTTCCCGGCGGAAGCACTTGAACCCGCCGGTCGGGTCCGCCACCGGCAAGCCGCTAATCAATCGCACATACAACGCCGCGCCCTTGCTCAAGATCAGCCGCGACAACGGCCAGTTCACCACCCGGATGCCATCCTTGTAACGCGACCCGATCACCAAGTCGTTTGCCTCGATGGCCCGCAGCAGATTGGGAATCTCATTCGGGTCGTGCGAGAAATCGGCGTCCATCTCGATGAAATAGTCGTACGGGTGCGCCAGCCCCCATTTGAACCCGGCAATGTACGCCGTTCCCAAGCCCAGCTTCCCCGGCCGCCGAAACAGATTAATCCGCGGATTGGTCTTCCGCAGTTCCTCGACAATGTCCCCCGTCCCGTCCGGCGAGCCGTCATCGACAATCAGCACATCCAAGTCAGCCGCCTGCTTCAACACCGCGTCGAGGATGGCGCGGATGTTATCCTTCTCGTTATACGTGGGGATGATGACGAGCGCTTTCATGGCGTTGCAAATCGTGGATTAGACAATACCAGATACTCCCCGTTCACCGCGACCGGCCACGCCATGCCGTTGCCGGTCGGTGCGTAGGCGACTTGTTGACCGCCGTGATAAACCACCGGCCACTGTTCCTGCACCATCTTAGCAACCGTCTCTTTCACGCCCTTCAACCCAATCCCGTACACGATGTCGATGCCCTGCGGGCGCCGACCGCTCGCGTCCACGCCGGATGCCAGCACGACAAACTTCGCGTTCTCAACCCGGCAATCGAACCAGTATCGGTCCTGCGGGATTAACACCGGCACCGGCATGTCGTTGACCACACCCTCGTACCGGGGCGAATACGTCAGCATGCTGCGCCGCTCCGTCCGCGCGAGCCAGTAAATCTGCTTCGGCACGATTACGAAATCACCGGGCTGTGTGTGCTCGTTCACGTACTTCATCGCCGCCTCCGCCTCCGCGACGGAATGCTGCGACCAGGCGTCGATCTTCGAATCGAAATGCCCCCACGCGCCTTGCAAAGACGGCGCAGCGAACAGCAACAACACCACAATCGCCGGCACCCAGCCCAGATTCTTCTCCGCCTTCACCGCCAGTTCACCGGCCCACGTCAGCACCCCGGCAAACCCAATCGCCATCACCGGGAGGAAGATCGTCGCCGGATAGAAAAACAGCGGCACGTTGTTCAACTTCTTGAAGACCCCGTACATCAACACCAGCAACCACACCGGCAGCCACAGCCGTAGCCATTTCGACTTCGTCACCGGTAGGAACACAAACCCAACCGTCGCAATCATCAGCCAGTAATCCGTCCCCTCCCAACCACGGTCACCCATCTGCGTCGGCGTCTTGAAACCCAACGTCCACACATTCGTCATGAACCGCTCCACTTCGCCGAAAAATGTCGGCCGAATCTCGTTCGAAGCCACGCTCGTCAGCCGGTGGACTTGCGCCATCAACTCACCCCAAGAATGTGCGGCGCAATACCAACCCACAAACAGAACGCCGTACGCCCCCGCGCAAACAGCCGCCACCAACGCATGGCGCCAGTTCACGATCGCCACTGTCAAGACCACCGCGCCAATCAGCGGATACGTGAAATAGTTCGTGCCGGTCGCCAACGCACACAACACCCCGGCCAGCGCCGCGTCCCGCAACTTCTTTTCCTGCACGTACCGGACAAGAAACCCGATCGACGCCAGCGCAAACGTCCCGGCCAGCGGATGCGACCGGACCCACCGGAAATTCATGTTCGCCTCCGCATAAACCAAGAAAGCCGCCGCGCAGAGAAACCCAAACGGCCGGTCCCGCAGTCGGGAACCAATCCAGAACAAAATCGCCGCCGCCGCCAACGCCGTCACTGCCCCCAGCGCGCGAGCGACCACGATGTCGTTGCCGAACAATCGGAGCAATGTGCCGCTCACCGTCATGTAGAGCGGCGGATAAGGATACGGGAAGACGAAATCGTTCACGACCGGCCCAACGCGTGGCGCGCCGTGGATGAACGTCCAGCACTTCTCCATCCACTCGCCCTCGTCGCCGTACCAGTTCGGATTCGTCCGCAAGTTCGGCAGGTAAAGCACCGCCCACAACGCCACGAGCAGAATCGCGATTCGTTTTTCGAGAGTCGTCATTTCTCCAAGAAGTAGAGCCGCATCGGCCCGAATGTTTCGTTCGGCACTTTGGCTATCTGTGGAACCTCATCGGCCCGGTAATTCGCCCGGTTGGCATCGTACACGAGCACCATCTGATTGCTCGGCCACGCCGCCGGTGCGCCTTGCATCGCCACGAGGAACGGCAGATCAATCTGTGCCAACTCCGCTCGCCCTAGTTGATCCATCTGCACCAACCGCTGCTGAACATAAAGCTCCTGCCCCCCGGCCAGCCGCCGCGCAGCCTGCAGTTTGTACCCCACTCCACTCCCATACGTGCCATGCGCCCCACCCTTCGCCTCGATGAACCGGTAAAACTCCGTCATGAACAACACACTGCCGAGACACAATGCCAGAGCCGTTACCGGTATTGCGCGACCACCAGGCACGCCGCGCTCAACAACAGCTCCCGGTAAAAGGAACAACACCGGCCACAAAATCGCGTAGTACGACAGATACGTCCAAAGCTGCGCCCCCACGAATACCACTACCGGAATCACCGCCCAGCCGAGCAGCATGATCTCCCGGTCAGCCTTCATCTTCTCGCGCGCAATGATCACGACCAACCACACCGCGCTCCCCATCACCAGCACGCGCTGGAGAACCTGCAACACTTCGTGGACTCCCGTCTTCGCGGCAAATGCCGGCTTGTCCAACCCGATCACATCCTCGATCTGGCCGCTGTTGATCATCGACAACGCATGAATCCACGCCTCACTCGGCCGGCGCGGCAACGGGTAACCGGAATTCGGCTGGATCGTCATACCTTTCGGGATATCCCACTTCTGGCCGCCGATCTGCGCCCGGGCGCGCTGGAAATCCTGCCAATTGTTCTGCGCCTGCATTCGCAAGTACGGAGCCAACACGAGTAACGCCGCAATCAACCCACCCACAGCCCAACGCCAATCCATCTTCGGACGCAACGCCGCCAGCAACACAACAACCATGCCGGTCATCGCCAGCCCGCTGAAATGAATCTGAATCACCGCCAACGGCAGGAACACCACCCAGAAAATCGCCCGCGGCCTTTTCCCGACGACCAGCGCATGCAACGACCAACACAGCCCGGTGGCCAGCACCGGGACAAAATCCTGCGCCCAAATCTTTCGCGAATAGATCACCGCCCAAGGTGCCGTCGCAAACATCGCACCGGCAATCATGCCACACCACGCGCCGTAGTACTTCCGGCCAATCCACCACGTCGCCGCGACCGCCGCCAGGCCCAGCCCGGCAATCATCGCCGAAACCGCCACCACGTTCGTAGTGATGAAGAACATCGGGATGAGCATGTAGATGAACAACGGCG
>OMJI01000251.1 GCA_900299315.1 Verrucomicrobiota bacterium
GGTTGGGGCGTGTCGGAGATATCCGTGGGCGAGCCCTTGCAGGTGCGGCCCGGGTGGTACGACTTGTCACGCGGCCACGCCGGGTCGTAATAGACTTCGCTGGTGGCGCTGAGGTAGCTGCTGAGGGCGCGATGGAGGAAGCCCTGATACGGGCCGGCGCCGGGCCAATTCCAGCGTTGCCATTGGCGCTCGTAGATGTGGACGGCGTTGGGGAGATAACCGCTGAAGTCATCGCCGTACATCGCCGTGGCGAGGTAGAGTTGCCGGTGATTGTTCAGGCAGGCGGTCGCCTTAGCCTTGTCGCGGGCGCCTTTCAATGCCGGGAACAACAGCGCCACTAATAGCGCGATGATGGCAATGACCACCAGCAGTTCCACAAGTGTAAACCCAGCGCGCTTCATCACGTTTCTTCGCGGAGCAAACCTTAATGCCTCGTGTTAAAGATAACAACCCGTACAGAAAACTATCAGATTGCGACCCCGACACGTTATGATAGACACGACGCTCGTGAATCAACCCCTCCTCTCACGCGCCGATTGGCATGCCGCCGCCGAACGTCTCGTCTGGCCGCCGTTACGAGCCGGCGGGGTGTGGCCGGGACCGCGGTCGGCGGGCACGCCGTTTATGATGCGGTTTGAGGGTTTGATGCGGCCGCTGTGGATTGCCGGGCCGATGATCGCGAGCGGGCAAGGCGGGGAGTTGGCGGCGTGGTACCGGCAGGCGTTCGCGGACGGTTTGAATCCGCAGCATCCCGCCCGGTGGGATCGGCCGACTGGCTCGATGCACCAGGCTCTCGTCGAGTCGGCGTCGCTGGCCTTCAACCTCGTGCTGGCGCGCCGGGAATTGTGGGACCCGTTGCCGGTCGAGTTGCAGGATGGTTTGGAGCGCTGGTTGCGGGAGTGCGTGGCGACGTTCGACCGCTCGATCAACAACTGGAACCTGTTCGTGATCCTGATCGAGCTGGCGTTGCAGCAACTCGGCCGACCACACAACGAAGCCAACGTCACCGGGCTGCTGGCTGAGGTCGAGAAGATGTACCACGGCGACGGCTGGTATGCGGATGGGTATTACCGGCAGTTTGATTACTACGTCCCGTGGGCGATGCAGACGTACCTGCTCATCGCGGCGAAATGGCGGGGCGGTGAGTTCCAACGGACGATCCACGAACGGGCGGCGCAATTCGCGCAAGACTACGCGTGGTATTTCGACAGCGAAGGGCGGCACATTCCCTACGGGCGCAGTCTGACCTACCGGTTCTCTGCCGCGGCGTTCTGGAGCACGGCCGCGTGGTGTGAGGTTCCCGGCATCGACCCCGTGCAATGCCGCGAGATCGCCGCGCGCAACATCGCCTTCTTCCTCCATCAGCCAATTTTCGACGAGGCCGACCGCGTCACCACCGGCTTCGCGTATCCGAACTCACGCATCAACGAAGGCTACATCAGCTACGCCAGCCCCTACTGGTGCGGTAAGGCATTCTTGCTACTGGCGCTGCCGGAGGAGCATCCGGTGTGGCACAACAAAACCCCTCATCCTGACCTTCTCCCCGCTCCGCGCGGGGAGAAGGAATCGAAGAGTGTCTCCCTCTCCCTCCCGGGGGAGAGGGTGGGGGTGAGGGGGCGAGTCGCTCAAAAGCACCTTTCCATCCCCAACCTCATCATCACCCGCAGCGCCTCGGGCCGGAACGTGACGCTCTACAACGGCGGCGCGCATCACCCGTTCGATCTCGGCAGCTTCGCGGCGAAGTACGGCAAGTTCGCCTACAGCAGCCATTTTGGGTTCAACCTGCCCGACGATACCGGCGCGAGCTTCGACAACATGATTTGTCTCAGCCTGGATGGAAAACGCTGGAGCCACCGGATCCGCTTCGAGATTTGCCCGAACCAAGGCGACTGGCTGGTGAGCCGCCATCAGCCATTCCCGGAATTTCCGGACACAATCATCACCACCGCGTTGCGAGTCGTCGGCCCCTGGCATTTCCGTGTCCACCGGCTCCGGCTCGACCGCGAATTCATCGTCCGCGAGGGAGGAATGCCGGTCGCTTGTGCCACAGATCAGCCCCTCACCCTGACCCTCTCCCCGCAAGCGGAGAGAGGGAACACGGAAGTAGCTTCCTTCTCCCCATCCGATGGGGAGAAGGTCAGGATGAGGGGCCTTCCCGTTGGTTGCTTTCGCGGCGACAACGGAGCGAGCGGCATCTGGTGTCGGAAGGGAGCAGGTCAGCCGGTCAGGCTCGGTCCGTTTGACGATCTAAATGTGCTTTACCGGCGCGTCTTCGTACCCGCGTTAGAGGCTAGATTACCTGCAGGAATCCACGAATCGGTGTCGGCCTGCTTCGCTGATGTGGTTGAGTCACCGCGCCCACAGGATAGCGTGATCCCCGAGCTGAATCTGGAACGGCTTGACGACGGACCGTTGAACATCGTTACGGGAGCAGGTCGGACGTGGCCGTGAGCCCGGAAGTGTGGTGAGACAGTACAAAGTCATGGAATCGCTAACCCGAGTCTTCCAACAGTGGAGTCTCGTGCAACTTGTTGAATTGTGATACGGAAGCCGCGTGTTGTGCCTATCGAGGCTGCAAAAATGATGAAAACTTTCTGTCCATGGGTAACGCCAAAAATCTTTGATCGGCTCACGGAACCGCGGCCGGGCGTGGAGTCGTTTTTCGACCACTACGCCGCTTGGATCAAGGGCGCCGAGCAGACGGTCGTCAATTTCTGCACCGGCAATGGCGATCACATTTTGAATTACCGCGGGCGCGATGGTTGGGAAACCACATTCGATTGGGCGCGGTACAACGCCTTCGTCCTCGGCGGCACCGCGCGGCAACACAACCGTTGGTGGCTGGAGCGCGTCCGGGAAGGGGGCGAGACCGGCTCGAACCCGGCCTGGCTCGGCCCGTCGTTCATGGTCAGCGACGAGCCGATGGATTACCGGAA
>OMJI01000252.1 GCA_900299315.1 Verrucomicrobiota bacterium
ACCACAGCCGTCTCGCCGCGTTGCGGGGCGGCTGCCGTCACACCGCGGAGGCTGATGGCCGAGATCTCGGCGGTCACGTAGTCCAGCAGGTCGGCTCCCGCAGGCAGCAAGACGGGACGATCCTCGCCCGCCGTGGAATGGACCTGAAGGCTCGCCTGACCGCCCCACATGGAGCGAACGCCGGGCACCGGTCTCGGGTTGCGACAGGAAACCAAGTCGCCCACCCGGTACCCGGTCACTGCCGCACCGGTTTCGATCACTTCGCCGACGGACGAATAACCCGGGATCAACGGGTACTTGCCGGTCGCGCCGTAGTGGCCGGCGAGCACTCGCAGCTCGGTGCCGGACGACACCATCGTGTAGCGGGTGCGGACCACGAGTTCCGTCGGCCCACACGGTCCGAGCGCATATTCGCGCACGGCGACCTGGTTGACGTCTGTAAAGGTGATGGCTTTGATGCGTTGGTTCATGTTGGTATCCTTTCTGGAAGCGAGGGTTTGGGTGCGAGCGCTCTCAGCCATCAGTCCGCTGGATTGTAACGTTCGATCTCCCGGGCGGCTTGGGTCACAATCCAGTCCCAATCGGCAAAGCCCGGGGACTCCTGTGCCTCAAGGAATGGCAGGCCGGTGTGGCGACCGTCGCTGTAAGCGAAGGGCGGGCAAACGTGCTCGCGGCCGTTGATAGAACTGTTCATCACCGTCTTGGTGTACGGACAAAACTGTGTGGAGAGGCGCAGGTCGGGCCGTGCGTAGTGCACCCGGCGGCGGCTGGCGTAGTGGTGGTCGAGGATGCGAGATTCTTGCATCTCACCTTGGAACGCAGCAAATGAGGGATAGTCATCGGCATCGCGCACCTCGAAGACGAACCCATTGCCGAACTTGGCAATCTCGTGTGGCGTGAATGACCGGCTAGCTCCCTCGTAGTTGTAAAGGCTGATGATTCGCCAGAGACCGACCGTGCTCACCTTCAGCGCTTGTTGCCGGTCGTCGGATCGACCAATCAAGGGGTGGATCGCGATGTAGACGGCCCCGTCCTGTAGCGTGATAAGCCCGTCGTTGTGAACGACCGGCTCCACCGGACCACCGCCCTGCCAGAAGAAGATATCCGTCCGCAACGACCGGATGTCCCAGCACTCGAAATACTCCGGCCGCTGCAGGCAGAGGACGGTGTTGCGGTGTTGGAGACAATGAGTGCTGCCGCAATCGTAATACAATTCGCAGTAGTTTTCCTTCTCGTCAGAGTAGTCCGGTGACTTCCAATATCGGTTCTTCGTCCGCCCACCGGGAATCTTGTCGTTGATGTTGTAGCGCACAAAGACATCGCCGAAACCGTGCGCGCGCCGGTAGGTGCAGCGGAACGCATGGGACGTGGCAAACTGCGCCGTGGTCGATGTACCGATGACGTAGTTCGCGCCGTGGTAGGTCGTCAAGGCATGAGGCTGCGCGGCGTGTTCGGGATGGTCTTTGATCACAACAACCTCGTCGGTCAGCTTCGTGGTGATCAAGACACCGCCTTGGCCATAGACCGGGACTTGTTTGCAGAAGATACCGCCGTGGGTGTAGGCGTTCTCGGCGGTGCATTGGAACGTGAAACCGACCGGCTTCTGGTAGAACAACTCCGCGACCGCGTCCGGTACGTGATACTCCGCGCTGGCAAATTCCGCCCCGTAGCCGAAGGGATACGCAAACAGATACCGGCTTTCGTCCAGCCCGTATGACCTGACCGTCGCTTTCGGCTCCTCCTCGAAATGGTATCGCCACGGGATCTTCGTCAGCGCATCCCCAAACACCTGCCGCAAGAGAGCCGGTGTCTCCTGATTCAACGGATATCCTCCGCGCATCGCCGCGCCGCCAATCTGGGCCACCGCCGGACTCCAATGACCGGCCAACTCCGCCCAGATTCGCGCCTCACATTGCCCGGCAAGTTCCCGAATCCGGGCGTCTCGGCTGTGGGTCGCGAGACGCGCAAGCCCGGTCAAACGATGCGTGGCGTAATTCGCGCCATACTCCGACACCGTTCCACGACGTCGCAATAAATCCCGCAACTGGCACAGATTCGCCCACGCGATCTTGGTGAACCGTGCATCGCCCAATAGTTCACCGCCAAACGCCAGCGCCCACGTCCACATGATCGGCATGTTGTCGTTGTAGCCGTTGAACTGAAAATCCGCCGTCATTCCAAACGGCAGTGTAACCGCCAAACGTTCCTCGGCGGCAGTGCGCACGTCTTGCTCCAACTTCGCACCGTGACACGCCAGCACTCCGGCTAACGCGGCCGCGGTGAACACGTTCGGCCCCGGCGTGAATGGCGAGCCGAGTGCGTACCGCAACACCACGTTCGCAAACGCCACCTCACCGGCGTCGCCGAGGAAGAAAGCGTGGCTCGCCCAGATCGCCACGCGATCCTGATCCCACCACACCAGCCGTTCGGCTCGCGCGTCGTCGGCCAGCAATGGCCGGAGTTGGCTGCGGATGTAGGCCGCCTGTTCGCGCCGGCGGTCGCGTTGTGCTTCAATGCTCCACGGTTTCATGCAGTAAGACCTGATACTCCCCGGGCCGCAGCGTGAGCGTGCGCGGTTCGAATTTCAAGCCGGGCACGTCCATCGTTTGCCGCAACGCGGTGGTGATGGGTTGAGCGGTCGGGTTGTTCACGGAGACATGCCAGCGCGGCGGTGTCTCTGTCAGTCGTGTCACTTGAATGAAGACATCGCGGCCGGCAGCGTCCGCCACGATGGGCTGACCGGCGACGAGATGCGTGCGCGGCGCTTCGGTCGTGTACACCGGGAAGTACGCGCGCCCGTCGAAATCCACACCGAGCGGCCGGGTCCGATTCTGGCCGGGACCGTACCGTTGCCGGCCGTTGTAACCTTCACGCTGGAACAACAACGTCGTCCAGCGCGGATTCAGGCCGGTGACGCGGGCCGGCAGGGACAGCAATCCCTTCGGCAACGCGAATTCCACCACACCGTCCTGCGCCTCCAATTCCAACAGCCCGGCGCTGGCGAGGCGGCGGCCGCGTTTGATCTCCAACCCGTCGGGCGCAGCGAGGTACCGGACCATCCGCAACATCGCGTCGCTGTCCGGGAGGTTGATGCTCATCGGCCACGCGACAGTGAGGAACTCGACGTGCCACCGCTCGCCGGCCTGCACGGCTTGGCCGTTCTCCGGCACATCAACCAGCAGCGCGGCGCGTTCATTATCGATGAGCAACTGCAAGGGCCGACCGCGGTTGATGTGCCACGTGCTGTTGCCCTCCTGCGGGCTGACCACGCCGAACCAGCCGCCGGTCGGAATCACGTACGCGGCTCTCCCTCGGCTCACGTACGGTGTGATGTCGCGCGCCGCGAGCAGCCGGTCACCGGTGCCGACGAGTAGCAGGACGTTCACGCCCGGCAACTTCTGCCGCCAGACGGCGCACAGTTCCAGCGCCTTCACGGTTTGCGCCTTCTTGAACGTCATGTCGTGCGTGAAGAGAGAGGCGACGTTGCCGCCGCCGAGACCGGGACAACCCCACGAGTTCGGATCCACATCCACGGTGAACTGCGCCCACTCGGTGTAGCTCGCCGTCGCGTCAAACAACCCCGGTGGGGTGATCGGCCCGTACGCGCTCCACGGATTCACGTGCGGCGTGCCGGGTAGTACTGCGCCAGTCAGCACGGACCGGCCGCGATGAGCGCGCTCATCACAAAACTCCAGCAGTGGAATTTGTTCCGGGTTCTCGCCCTGCCGGCCCGCATCGCTGGCGAGCACGGGCTGCGTCGTTGCGAATGGCAAGAGCGGCAGGCTGCCCGGCGGGCCTCCGTCCCAAGTGAAGCCGGCATTCGGGACATTCGGAATCGTCATCGCCTTCTGCCAGACCGGGCCGCGCGCGAGTTTCATCGGGCCGCAATCGTTAACGTGGTCGGAGCAAAACACCGTGGCAATCGAACCACCGGCCCACGAGCGGCGCGGGAAAGACACCGCCCGGCCACCCTGCCGGTCAGTCGCGACGACGCTGAGGTTCTGTTGCAGGACGCCGGAGAGGAACAACCGCTCCGTGAAGTTGGTCTCGCCGTTCAGTGCGAACCGGCGGAAGATGTTGGTGCCATCGTAAACGGCAACTTCCTGCAGTCCGGCAACTGAGGTGACTTGGAGGTCGGCAGGCATGAGACTGATTTCGGTGACAAAATCTTCGCTGCCAAACGAACACGTGCGATAGCACGCTGGCCAATGCTTGATGAGCGGGCCGGTCGTGGGAAAGACATTCATTCCATCCAGCTGGTTGTTCCAGCGCAACGCCTGCGTCCAAAGCGTCTCCAGTGACGAAGCGCCGGCGTAGGTGAGCGCCTGCCCGCTGTTGACGGCGTCCACAAGCGCGGCGGGGGAGTCGACGAGGTTGATGGCGACCGGCGTACCCGGCATCGTGCCGCGATTGGTGAGCAAGTACTGGTCGGTCACATCCTCGACGAGTTTGCCGCTCGCATAGTACATCACGCCGGCCATGCTGAACGCCCGCAAGTCTGCCACGCCCAGCCCCCCGGTCTTCTGCGGGGCGGTAAAGTCGAAGTAGCCGACGGTGTTGCGGTCATTGTTGATCGTGTCGAAGACAAACGTCAGGCTCTGATTTCCGGCAACAAACTGGCCGGCGGCGTTGACGGTTTGCAGCCGAAATGTTCGCTGTTCATCGAGCAGGTTTGCATGCGGGTACAACGGGTCGTTCCCGAAGATGAACATCTGGTTGCCGATGTTTGTCCGCATCCGGTAGCCCGCGAACAACT
>OMJI01000253.1 GCA_900299315.1 Verrucomicrobiota bacterium
GTCCCGCCACTCGGGCCGGGTCGTCGGCATCTTGACCCAATATGCGTAGGCATAGGTGCCGTTCAGCGGTCGCACTTCGAGGTCGCGCTCCACTTCGCGCGTCAACATCAACGGCGGGCGTTGCGCTTCTGGTTCGAGATCGGCCATCGGCTGGGCACTGAACCATTTCGCACCGACGACGTAGGGCCGGGTGTAAAGCTGCGTGTTGAAGTAGTAGCCGGCGGTCATCCCGCTGGCTTTCGCCTGCTGATTCATGGCCCGGAACATCTCCGCGCCGCCCAAGGCCGGTGACGCCGCCTCCGGATGTGCCGGGCACGCGCCCATCAACTCCGCCGCCTGCGCCCACCAGTGCGTCAGCCGCACCCCCTGTTTCCGGGCCAGGTCAAAATACCAGGGCATGTGCGAGTAATCGCCCCCATCCATCATCGCGCCACTGAGAAAACCCTGCGCATCGTCGAGGTAAGGTACCGGCGGAGTGACCGGCACGTTGGCCAGAAACCAATCGCGATACGGCTTCGCACCGGCATGCCAGTCGCCCTCGAACGGCAACAGCAGGAACGGCGTCAGTTCCCAGCTTTCCCCCGGCATCACCCGGCGCGCTAAATGCCGGGAGACTTCCAACGGTTTGCCCGGCGTTTCCACGCTGAGCCGGTAGCTCGCCTGGCATCTCCGCGTCGAACGCGCCGAACGACAAGCCGCCCCGGTCGCCATCGGCCACGGTCACCCATCGCGACGCCATGTGGCCGGGATACACCATCTCGGTCTGAAACCGCTGGCCGCCGAGGTTGTTCAACACTTGCCCGGTGAACATCGGGTAAAACATCCGCACGCTCGGCCCGGTCAGCATGCCGCGCAGTTCGGGAAAGAAGGCTTTCAAGGCGACCGGCTGCTTGCTCTCGTTTTTCAAACGCAACTTCAACTCAACGGTGTCCTGCGGCCCGGCACCGGCCTGCAACTCCACCTTCAAGCCGTCCTCCAACAGGAACGACCACACGCCCGTTCCATCACGCTCGGTGAACTGACCGGCGGCCGGGTTGACGCGCCGGAAGGAGAGATCGCGGCGCGTGTCGCCGTCATACCGGTCCAACGCGAAGAGCCCCGGGTTGGTCTGCCCGTTGTAAAGCTCCCGGCCGCGCGCATCGGTCAGCACCAGCAGATTGCCGGTCGCCTTGGAAAACAACGCACGGCCCCGGGCCGTTTGCACCGTGAACAAACCATCCGCACTCGGCCGGTAACGCAGCGTGGGGATGGGAGCAACGGGTACCGGATTTGTTTCCGAGGCGGTGAGTGTCACCCGCAAACGAAACTCGCCTTTCGGGATTGTGCTCCCCTCCAGCGCCCGCCATTCCGGCAGATCCTTGGTGGCGACCTCGTAGCTCACACCCGGCCGCACCGGCAAGTCCGCAGCCAAGTCCACCCACTCAGCAAAATGCGGCGGCTTGATCCATTCGCTCAGCGCGTGCCCTTGTCGGACACTCGGAGCCGGCATCGGCAACGCGGCCACCTGCTCACGCGTCAGGTTCGCGTCCACAATCGCCACCCGGTCCAATTCCGTGCCGCCCATCCAGTCGGTGGTCAGCACGGCCTCACTGGGATTCAACTTGTAGGTCCCGCCCTTGATCCACACCCACGCGCCCCACTGTCCCGTACCCACTTGCAGGCTGTCGGTGACCGGGGTCTGCTTGTCGTTGAGCTTCTCGCTGTGACACCACGTCGCCTGAAACGGGAAGCGCGCCAGATAACCACGCCCAAGCATACTCACTGTCTCTTGCACCGGATTCGGTCTGGCTCCGCGCTGATCAAGGCGTGCGAATCGTTACGCCGCCCAACGTGGAGCGGATGACAAACCAAGTAGCAGGTCTGTCGAACATCCAGTTTGCAGGATACAATAATCCCCAGCTTGTGTCGTATGGCATTGCCGGCAAACCTTCGATCAGTCTGGCCAACAGCCCATTGGTAACGGGGCCCACCACCGCCTTTCCGGCCATCAACAACGTCTTCGATGGCGGCGCCACGGTGTTCATCGCTTTCAGACCCAACGGTGGAACCGGGGCGCAGCGGTTGCTCGACACTACCCAGCAAGGCGGCAACGGCTGGGAGATCTACTACAGCCCTGACTCCGGCAAAATCAGTTTCAGCCAGCGATTCAGCGGTGGCTCCGCCACGTGGGAGACCCCGGCCAGTGCGCCGTTCACCGTCGGCTCCAACTACGTCCTCGCACTCACCTACAACGCTGATTCAGCCGCGAACGTCCCGTCGATCTGGCGCAGCGACTTTTACAACAACGGCCAGGCGCTCACGCTGACACAATCTGGTTCCAATTCCGGTACGCGCAATGCCGAGTCGGGGAACTTTTGGATTGGATCCCGCAACTACAACGATTCGGGCGAGGCCTTCAACGGTTTGTTCTCCGAGATCCTGATCTACAACAACGTGCTGTCATCGGCCAACCGCCAAGCCGTGAATGACTACCTCTACTACACGTACCTCGTCCCCGAACCCAGCACGCTGTTCCTATTCTTCTCGGGCGGTTTCGTGGCGTGGTTCGCGTGGCGCAGGCGCCGTTCGTAACACCCCGCATTAGGTGTCCAGTAAGTCGGAACTCCCAGCTTGTGTTTAAGGCAACGCGGCGATTGTGCCGGTATCCAAGGCATTCCACGCGTTCAGTCCGCTCACGCGCCACGCAGGTGTGACTGCTTCAAAGCGGACTGCGCCATCGGTGCAAAGGACATTCACGCCGGCAGAGTGGTTGGCGAACGAGTCATCAAACAAATCCGCCAGGAGAGCTTTCGACTCGGCGGTGAGGTGCGTGGGCGCGCCTTGTTGGAGGCTGCGGCTCCAGTAGGAAGCGGCCGTGATGAGGTTGGTTACTCCCAGATTCTGAATGCCGGTGTCCCAATCATAGGGCCCAAATTCCCGGGCCGATGGGCAGTAAAACACGCGCGCCAACCGGCGTCCGTTCCCTTGAAGGAGTTTGCCGTAGAGCACGTAATGGGATGAATCCCAGAGCAGGTAGCCGGTATAGTTTTCGGCCGGTAACGAACCCTCTTCGTCGTAGTAGACGAACGTCGCCTGCCCGATTTGGCGCAGGTTCGATTTGCAGGCTGTGACCCGGGCGTGTTCTCTGGCACGTGACAACGCCGGCAGGATGAGTCCCACCAGCAACCCCACGATGACCCCCACGACCAGAAGTTCCACCAGGGAAAAGCCCGCCCTCCTTGAAGCGCGGCTTCTCACACGGCGATTGATAACAGGCCCAGTGGAAAACGCGAGTGAAAACTAAGACAGGACGTCGAGCAACTGGCGCCGGATGTCTTGCAGTCGCCCCTCGTCGGAGAGTTTCATCCCCTCGGCGTCGGTGACGTAGAACACGTCGCCGGCCACGCCGTCTTCGGTGGTGATGATGGCTTGCGTCACGTCCACCTCACACTCGGCGAGGACGCGGAATACCAGGTAGAGCAGACCGACCCGGTCACGTCCCTCGATTTCGATGATGGTGTGGTTGTCGGATCGTTCGTTGTTGATGTTGACCGCCGGCAGTCCGCCCAAGCCACGCGCGGCTTCGTTGCCGAGTCGTGGCAAGGGGGCGTCTTCCCGAATTCCCATCAACGCGAGTTCCCGGTGGGCGGTGAGCGCAGCATCGAGAATCTGGGAGACTTTTTCCAACCGGCTCTCGTCGCTCACATGCTGGAACCCCTCATCGCAGATCTGGAAGATGTCGAGCACCACGGAGTCCGCCCGGGTGAAGATGTCGGCGCGAACGATGTTCAAGCCGACTTCCGCAAACGCACCGGCCACCTTGGCGAGCAACCCCACCCGGTCCCACGTGCAGACGAGGACTTCGGTGATGCCGCGGTCCGGGAAGTGCCGCCACCGGGTCACGGGCGAAGTGCCGAGTTCGTTGGGATCGACGATCCGCTTCAGGAACTCGTGGATACATTCCAAGTGCCATTGCACGCCGCCGGTATCGACGCGCGTCCAGTACCGGGACGGCATGTGGGCGAAATGGATCTCGATTTCCTCTTGGGCAACGTTGGCAAGGCCCTCGCCCACGACGGATTCATAGAGCCGCGCCCGGCAGGCTTCCGCGGAAGGAAGCCGCATGACTGGCCGTGAAGCGCGCGCCCGTTTGCCGGTAGGCGATTTCGACCCCGGCAAGATAGTTCCCCTGCTTGTCCCTGCTGCTTTCAAGGTATCGTTCATGCAGGCACGGCAAAGCACCCGGCATGCACCAACTGTAAAACAGCTGTTTTTGTTCGGGAAAATGCGCTCTGTTACAATCATTGCGACAGAGTTCCTGTCTCGATTTAGCCAATCTGACCAAGCCGCGCGATTGTGAAAAGTATTTTGAACCAAACTCATCCCCCGCGCATCTAAGCTATCGAGGATGCGAAACGCGGTAAGGGTCGCCACTTAAACAACACCAAGAGGTGTGACATGACTACAGAACGTCAACTCGGTCGCCGTGAAGCCATCGAGGTCTATCTTCATGAGATTGGCCAGACTCCACTCCTGACCCCCCAAGAGGAAGTCGCCCTCGCCAAGCGCATCAAGCGCGGCGACAAGGCGGCGCGCCAACACATGATCAAGGCCAACCTCCGGCTCGTGGTGAA
>OMJI01000254.1 GCA_900299315.1 Verrucomicrobiota bacterium
GTACCTCGATCAGCCCGTCACGCTCCACGTCCGCACCGAGTTCCGCTCGTACCCGAACCGGACGATCATCGGCATCCTCAAGTCCGGTCGGCCGAATCGTGATGCGGTGGTGGTAACGGCGCCGTACGACGCCTACTCGTACTTGCCCGACCTCGCGCCTGGAGTGGTGACCGCTTACGAAATCGCGGAGTTGCTGAGAGTGCTCGAGGGGCTGCGCGCGCACCGGTCGGAGTTGCGGCGCGACGTAATCTTCATCGCGACCGGAACCCGGGTCATGGCCGACGAAGCGGAGACGCGGCTCCTCGGTGCGCTCGGCCCGCGACTCGACCGGGCGTCGCACCGGAACAAGTTGGTGGAGCGACAAGAGAGCAACCTTGCCGGTCAGCAGTTGGTCAAGCAAGCGCTCGCCCTCTTCGAGCGACCGGGGTTTGCGGCGGAACTGGCCCCGACCGAGGCCGGGCTGGCAACACTGTCTAAGCCGGCGCGGGACTTCCTCAATGAGCAGGTCCGGTATGTCTTGAACAGTTTCGTGGTGGAAGATTCGGAACGGATGCTGGCGGCGAAGATTGAATTTCTAGCCGGCAACACGCGTGACCTCACAACGCCGGAGTACCGGGATTATCTCGCGGCAAAACGCGGTTACGATAACACCTTCTCCGCGGCCGGTTACTCCCTTGATCGCTTGCTGGCGGCGCGCGGCGAGCTGGCCAGCGCCAAGCACTTCGACCAACGTCTCAAGCAGCGGCTGACGAGCCTCGCAGAGTTCCACGAGCGCGAAGCGGCGAAGCAAACGCAGGCGCTCGCATTGCACGATCTCTTTGCCCGGTATGGACAGGTCATCACCGTGGCGCCGAAACTGGTGCCGTCGGCTACGGGGGGGAAGGAATCGGTGACGTTCTTCATGGGGATTACGACGGACCACCGGTTTGACGGACCGAACTTCAACAACCTCTCGCTCGCCGCCGTACAACGGACGGGTGGAGGGGTGGATTGCGTTTCGTACACCAAGAATCACAACACGACCATTGGCTCAAGCGTGGGTAACATCCCGCTCGGCGTGGAGTTGTGGAATCAGTTTTCCTACCCGGCCGTCGCCTTGGTGAATGTGGATCGCAAAGGTGCTTACGATGACTATCCGGTGCCGGTGGAGTTGCCGTATATGCGGAATGCCGGGTCGCTCGCGGGATCGCTACAGTGGCTTGGCGAGCTCGTCCAGTCCTTGGCCTACGGAAACGGGAAATTCAGTGAGCCGCGCAATGTGACGCCGTTGAGTACGTTCGGTACCGTCTACGTGTCGGGCGTGGGTGAATCTATCGTGCCGAATTACCCGATGGCCGGGGCCATTGTCGGGGGCAAAGGGCCGGCCTTCCAAGAGGCGGGCCGGTTCGGCTGCCTCTTACTGCAGACGGATCCTTACGGCCGGTACAGCGTCTACGATTCGCCGTCGCACTTCGCCGTGCCCGGCGCGCCCTTCTCGCCCAACGCCGTCGCCTTTGGAACCGGGGGAATCATCGCCTACGCCAACGACGAGGGCGCGGCGCAGTCCATTTACCAGTCGGTGAATCTTTCCATGTGGGGCGGGTTGCAGACGCCGGTGAACTTGGTGTTGTTCCGCGCGACGCCGGTGACGGTGCTCGACCTCGTCAACCCGCAGACGCTCAAGCCGTATGCCGGCATGGAATTGGCCCAAGCCGACAAGCTGACCGCCTTCCCGTCGCTCAACGTCTTCCAGACGGCCGGCCCGGTCACCACGTTCATCCCGCCGGAAGAGCGGTTCATCGTCAAGCTCAAGGCCGGCTCGGCCGAGAACGATCTTGTCCAGACCACGCGCGCCGTGATGCTCAACACCAAACCCGGTCAGACCGCCCGCAGCCTCAGCGAAGTCGAGGCCCCGGGGTATCTCGCGGCGCGGACGCCGTTCGTGTTGCGCGTGCCGGAGGAAACTGCGCGCTCGATGCTCAGCCTGAACTCCCAGCGGTTGGCCGCACTCGAACGCAACCGGATGGCGGATGCGCGGACGTTGGAGTTTCACAAGAAAGCCGGGGAACTGCTCGCGGAGTCCGAACAGAAACAGGGGCCGGAACTCAATGCCACACTCCGGGCGCGTGACTCGGCGACGTACTCGATCCTGAATTACCCGGTCATCCGTGGCGCCATCTTCGACGCGGTCTACGGGATTCTCTGGTACCTGTTCCTGCTCGTGCCATTCGTGTTCTTCTTCGAGAAACTGGTCTTCGGGTTCACCGACATCCGCAAGCAACTCACGGCGGACGCGCTGATTTTCGTCGTGGTGTTTCTGCTCCTGAAGTGGCTGCACCCGGCCTTCGAGATGATCCGGTCATCGCTGATGATCCTGCTCGGCTTCGTGATCTTCCTGATCTCGATGGGTGTCATCTTCCTGCTCTCCGGCCGGTTCCGGGAGAACCTCGAAGCGCTCCGGCGCAAGCGCGCGCAGGTGGCGGCGGCGGAGGTGAACACGATGGGCGTGGTGGGCACGGCGTTCGCCCTCGGGTTGAACAACATGCACCGGCGCAAGGTGCGGACCGGGCTCACCTGCGCGACGTTGGTGCTGATCACCTTCGCGATGCTCTGTTTCAGCACGCTCCAGAGCGACATCGTCGACAGCGCGACCGCCACCGGCAAGGCGCCTTACCAGGGCATCTTGGTGAAGCCAGAGCAGTTCCGGCCCATCTCCGGCGCGGAGCAATTCGCGTTGAATGTGAAGTACGGCACCCAGTTCAAGGTGGCGCCGCGGACGGTGTTTGTCGGCTGGGAGACCTGGACGCGCGAACTTTACAATCCGTCCTTGGCCATCTCCCGCACGACGGCCGAGGGCGAACTGCGCAAAGTGGAGTTCACCTCCATCATCCAGCTCAGCCCGGCCGAGCCGCTGGCGCCGCAGATGCCGTTGTTGACCACGAACGGCTGGTTCACGGAAGTCATCCCCGGCCAGCCCATCCCGGTGATGTTGCCCGAGCCGATGGCGCGCAAGCTGGGGTTGACTGTGGCCCAAGTCAATCGCGAGCGGCCCAAGGTCACCATCAACGGCAAAGAGTTCGTCGTCTGCGGAATTTTCGACGCGGACAAGTTCGCGAACCTGCGCGACCTCGACGGGCGCAACTTGCTGCCGTTCGACGTGACCGCGATGACGACGGTGCGCAATACCGGCAGTGGTCGGTACTTTGAGGTCATTGCGGAGGATACTGATCCGTTGATGAGCGCGGAGAACGTGATCCTGACCGGCACGTCTAACCTCGGGTTGACCGTGCCGAACGCTTTCCCGCGCCTCGTCTCCGTCGCGGTGGCGATGCCGAACTTGAATTACCGGGAGGCGCGGGCCGAGATTGGCCAGTATCTGGAGCAAACCGGCAAGCCAGCCTACTACGGTCTCGATAGCGTGTCGTACATTGGGAAACGATTCCGGGATACGTCGTTTGCCGGCTTGCTGGATCTGCTGATCCCGCTGTTCATCGCGTCGATCACGGTCCTCAACACGATCCGCGGCTCGGTGTACGAGCGGCGGGATGAAATCTTCGTCTACAACGCGGTCGGCATCGCGCCCCGGTATGTGTTCTTCATGTTCATGGCCGAGGCGCTGGTGTA
>OMJI01000255.1 GCA_900299315.1 Verrucomicrobiota bacterium
GCAGGACGCCGCCCGGCACGGGAGTGAGGGTGAGTGTCTCGAGGAAGGCGAAGAGTTCGTCCAAGTTGGTCTCATCGTAAAGCGCCTGGAGCGCGAGGATTTCGCGATCCTTGATCTTGCGGCGGATGCGCGCGACGTGTTGCTTGTCGTCATCCAGCGTGATGAGGAAGTACTTCGCGTCGGGGTAGGTCTTCTGCAGCGCCAGCGCCTCCAAGTCGGCCTGCTTGTAACGTTCCCGGAGACTCGTCTTGCAACTCAGGATGACCGGCCCGTGTTCCTTCGACCAGACCATCACGTCGTTGAACGCGTTCGGCACCGCCTTGAATTCCGCTTGCCAGTAGGCCGGGATGAGTTTCTTCTGCTTCAGCGCTACGAGCATCGCGTACTCGAGCCAGTTGCCTCCCATGCTGCCGATGGAAGCCGGTGACTTGCCGCGCGCGGTGGCGTTGCTGCGGCAGTTCTGGATTGTCCGGTAGATGAAGGACCCGACACCCCTGTCGAGGTCAGCGGGATTCACGGACGCGTCGAAAATCCGGGCGCTTTCGCCGTAGGTCTTGAGAATGCCAAGTTGCTTGGCCGGCGCGTTGGTTTGCCCAAACGCAAGCGGAGCCAGAGCGAATAGCAACCCCAACGTCAGCCATCTCATGCGCTCAGAATGGCAGAAACGCAACCGCCCGGCAACCTTACTCCCACTCGATGGTGCTCGGCGGCTTGCTGGAGATGTCGAGGCAGACGCGGTTGACGCCGCGGACTTCGTTTATGATGCGTGTCGAGAGCCGGGCGAGCAGGTCGTAGGGCAACCGGACCCAGTCGGCCGTCATGCCGTCCACGCTTTCGACGGCGCGAATGGCAACGACGTTGTCGTAGGTGCGTTCGTCGCCCATGACGCCGACGGTCTTGACCGGCAAGAGGACGGCAAACGTCTGCCAGACCTTGTAGTATAGGTCGGCTTTCTTCATCTCATCGATGACGATCCAGTCGGCTTCCTGCAAAATGCTGACGCGCTTCTGGCTCACTTCGCCAAGGATGCGGACGGCAAGGCCGGGGCCAGGGAAGGGCTGACGCCAGACGATTTCGCGCGGCAGGCCGAGTTCCTCGCCCACCTTGCGAACCTCGTCCTTGAAGAGCGACCGGAGCGGTTCGAGGAGTTCGAACTTCATGTTCTTGGGCAGGCCGCCGACGTTGTGATGCGACTTGATCATCGCCGAAGGATTACCGGCGATGGAAACGCTCTCGATCACGTCCGGGTACGTCGTGCCTTGGGCGAGGAACTTGGCCGAGCCGGCATGTTTCGTCGCCGACTGAAACACTTCGACAAATGTCCGGCCGATGATCTTGCGCTTACGCTCCGGATCGGTCACGCCCTTGAGCTTCTTCATGAAGATGGAGGTCGCGTCCTCGTAATGCAGCTTCATGTGTAGGTTCTGGCCGAAGACCTTCTGCACGCCTTCCGCCTCGCCTTTGCGGAGCAGGCCGTTGTTCACGAAGACGCAGGTCAGCTGGTCGCCGATAGCCTTGTGAATCAGCGCCGCCGCCACGCTCGAATCGACCCCACCGGACAAGCCGAGGATCACGCGTTCGCTGCCGACGGTGTTGCGGATGTCCTCGATCGCTCGCTCGATGAACGACCGCATTGTCCAACCGCGTCCGCAGCCGCAGACGCCGTGGACGAAGTTGGAGATGATCGCCTTGCCGTTTGGCGTGTGATGCACCTCGGGATGGAACTGGAGGCCGTAAAGCTTCCGGGCGGGCTCGCAGATCGCCGCGTAAGGCGAGTTGCTCGTGTGGGCGACGGAACCAAAGCCGGTCGGCAACTTCGTCACCTTGTCGCCGTGGCTCATCCAGACCTTCTGCTTGGCGTCCATCTTGGCGAACAACGGCGAGTCTCCGGCTTGCTCGATTTCCGCGTGGCCGTACTCGCGCTTGTCGCTCTTCTCGACTTTGCCGCCGAGTTGATGCGCCATCGCCTGCATGCCGTAACAGATGCCGAGCACCGGCACGCCTAGCTTCCAGATGCCGGGGTCGGGCTGCGGCGCGTTCTTTGCGTAGACGCTGGCCGGGCCGCCACTGAGGATGATGCCGCTCGGCCGCAACGCCGCCAGCTTCAACGCCGGCGTGTCATACCGGAGAATCTGCGAGAAGACCTGACATTCCCGGATCCGCCGCGCAATCACCTGCGTGTACTGCGAGCCGAAGTCGAGCAGGATGATCTGTTCCGGCCGGTTGTTGTCCGCCGGTAACGCCGAGTTCTTGGAGCGCCGCCGCTTCGGCTGCTCGTCCTCGTGCACCAGATCGACAAATGTTTGAAGTCGGAGTGGGTTGGACATCCGCTTGTTACTTGCTGCCCATGCCGACGCCTTGGACGGTCTGGAAGACTTTGCCTTCGGTCTTGATGGCGGGGGCGATGATGATTTCGGTTTCTTGGAACTCGCGGACGCTTTTCTTGCCGACGTTGCCCATGCAGGTCATCAGTGCGCCCATCAAGTTCTGCGAGCCGTCGTCGAGCTCGGCCGGGCCGTAGAGAATCTGCTTCAACGTGCCCGTGACGCCGACGCGGATGCGGGTGCCGCGCGGCAGGTTCGCGTGGGGCGTCGCCATGCCCCAATGGAAGCCGCGGCCGGGCGCTTCCTGGGTCCGGGCAAACGCGCTGCCGATCATGACGGCGTCGGCGCCGCAGGCGAACGCCTTGCAGATGTCGCCGCCCTTGCTCATGCCGCCATCGGTGATGATCGGGACATATCGGCCGGTCTGCTTGAAATAGTAATCACGCGCCGCGGCGCAATCGACCGTGGCGGTGCATTGTGGTACGCCAAGGCCGAGCACGCCACGCGTGGTGCAGGCCGCCCCGGGGCCGACGCCGATGAGCACGGCGGAGGGACCGCATTGCATCAACTCGAGCGTGGCCGTGTAGGTAACAGTGTTGCCGATGACGACCGGGATCTTCATCTGCTTGCAGAACGCCGCAATGTCGAGCGTCTTGTACTCGCTGGAAATGTGGCGCACGGTCGAGACGGTGGATTGCACGACGAAGATGTCGCAGCCGGCCGCTTGGGCGATGGCGCCGTAACGCTCCGCCTTCTGCGGGATGGAGCTGACCGCGCAGACGACGCCGGCATCCTTGATCTCCTTCACGCGGGCGGCGATGAGGTCTTCCTGGATCGGCTCGGTGTAGATGCGCTGCAACAGGTGGGTCGCCTCTTCCTTGCTGGCGTTCGCGATTTTGTCGAGCACCTCAGCCGGGTTCTTGTACCGGGTCTGGACGCCTTCGAGGTTGAGCACGGCGACGCCGCCGAGTTTGCCCATCTCGATGGCGAACCGCACATCCACCACGCCGTCCATCGCGCTCGCCAGAATCGGCACGCGAATCTTGTGCTGACCGAGCTGGACGGTCGTGTCCACCTCGTTCGGGTTGAGAGTCACATCGCCGGGAACCAATGCGATGTCGTCAAATCCATACGTTACGCGGGCTTTACGATTGCGCCCGATCCACATGCCCATGAGTCGAATCCTCCTCTAAATTCTTTGCGACCGTTCCCCTCGCCTGACGGGAACGCCGCCATTCATACCGACACCAGCAGACGAACACAAGCCCCAGATACGCGAACAGGTACAAAAATACTGCCACGGAAAAATCCACGGGAATCATGGCGTTTTCCCCGGTAATTCCGTTGCCCACAGAAATCGCACCAAGCCCCACGTCAAACCGTCCCGGCTGATATCCGCCCCCGGCTCGAACCGGATCTGGCGCGCCCAACCGACCGCCTGCGCATCGACAGCCTCACTGCCGCAGCTCCGTTCCACAGACACATACCGGACAGCGCCATCGGCGCCGGCCGCTACGCGCACTGTCGTGGGGCGCAACGGTGTCGCGGATGGAATCTGGGCCAGGGTGGGGGATTTGGTGACAGCCCGGTCGGCCAGCGCGCCTTCGAGACGGAAGACGGACTGAGTCAACCGCTGCGTTGCCGGCCGTGGGTCGAGTGGCGATTCCACAATTGCTTCCGTTCCAGGCTCTGCTGACGCCAGCACGGTCTTGTCGAGCGGCGTGGGGATTAACAGAGTGGGGAAGGCTCCCGGCTTGGCGGGTTCGAGGAAAGCCGGTTCCGCTTCCCAGTCGCGCACCTGTCGCGCGGCCGGTAGACCGCGTCCCCAGAGCTTGCCGGAAAACCCCGGTCCGCTGGGCAATGCCATCAGGCTCGAGTCCATGATCTCCGCCACTTTGAATTGTACGGCGTACCGGGTGTCGCGTTCGAGGCTGGGAAACATCGCTTGGACTTGGGTGCGCTCGGTGAAACGCGGCAGGTCAACTTCGCCGGTAACCTTGAAGAGAATGAAGATCACCGCGTGCGCCGCCAGCGACCCGGCCACCATCAGCCACAACACGCCCCGGTCGCGCAGCGGAAGTGCAACACCGTCGCTCATGGCTTGGCCGTGCCGGGTTCGAGCGGCATCTCGGGCCGGGTGGCGATGTTGACCACGGGAATGCCGGCCTCCACCGCCATGCTCATGATCTGCACCACGGTGCCGTGCGGCACTTGTTTGTCGGCCTTGATGATCAATTCCTGCACGCGCTGTTGCCCGGCCGCTTGCAGCGACTTCTGCAGCGCTTCCAGCGTCGTCCGCTGTTCATTGAAGAACAACAGATTCTCGCGCGTCACCGTCACCACCTGGCCGCGGAACGTGCCGGTGGTCTTCACGGGTGACGGCGGCAGGAACACCTTGATGGCCGGCTGGAGCACGAACGAGGAACTGAGCACGAAGAAGATCAGCAGCAGGAAGACAACATCGACCATCGGCGCGGCGTCGATGCGGCCTTTCGCGGGCTCCGCGTTCGTCCGAAACGTCACGGCTTCTCCTGTTTCGTCACGAACGCCACGATTTCGTTCGCCGATTTTTCCATGTCGAGTACGAGGTTCTGCACACGGGTCACGAGGAAATTGTAGGCGAGGTAGGTCGGGATTGCCACCGCCAGCCCGGCCGCGGTCGTCAGCAACGCCTCCCAAATCCCACCGGCCAAGTCACCGGGGTTCGGTAGTGGCGATTTCTGGATCACCATAAACATCCGAATCATGCCGGTCACCGTGCCAAGAAACCCGAGCAACGGCGCAATCTGGCCGATTGTCGCCAACACTACCAAGCCGCGTTCCAGCCGCGCCACTTCCGCCCGGGCTACGTCCTGGATGGACTCGCGCAATTCATCCCGGGGACGCTGCTGATTCACCACGGCGGCCTTCACCACTTGCGCGACGGGGCCGGGCGTCTCGTCGCACATGGCAAGCGCCTCGATGGTGCTGCCGCGTTGAAGAAGGTTGCGGATGCCCTGCACGAAGTCGCGCGTGTTGATTGTGGCGCGGTGAAAGTGAAACATCCGGTCACTAAAATACCCGATGGCCACAATGCTGCAGAGCAGAATGGGCCACATCAGGGGCCCGCCTTTGATCATGAAATCAAGCATAAGCGCGAGCCTACTTATCCCAACCGGCCCCTGATTTCAATGCTTTATCCGTTCGCGTTTGGTGCGAAGTGTTGGTCACAGGTGGGCAGCTGTAGCCGAAGCGTCAGCTTCGGCCGAGGCTGACGCCTCGGCTACAGGAGTTGCTCAATACTTCCACATACGGCGGCGTTGCAATCCGGGGGCTTTGCCTGTTTAATCACGCCCGATTTTTATGAAGGTGCGCGGGGTCATTTTTGACATGGACGGGACGATCACGGCGCCGTACTTGGAGTTTGGCCGGATCAAGGAGGTGGCGGGGATTGGCGATGTGGACATGCTCGATTACCTGCGCAATGCCACCGGCAAGGAGTACGAGCGGGTGCACGGCCTGTTGATGAAGTTCGAGGAGGACGGCGTGGCCAACGCGAAGCTGAACCGCGGCGCGCGGACGGTGTTGAACTCCCTGCGCCGCGCCCGGATCCCGACGGCGTTGCTGACGCGGAATTCCCGGAAGTCGGTGGATGGTGTCTGTGGGAAATTGAAGCTGAAGTTCGACATTGTCGTGACGCGGGAGGACGGCCCGCAGAAGCCGGCACCGGAACCGATTTGGGACATCGCGCGCCGGTGGGGACTGAAGCGGAACGAATTGTTGATGGTCGGGGATTACAAGTGGGACGTGCTTTGTGCACAGAATGCCGGCATCCCGTGCGCCGTCCTGCTGAATGGCGACGTGCCAGAGTGGGCTCAAGGTGCGGACTACCGGATTCGGCGGCTGACGGAGTTGTTGGAGATCATCGGACGATGACGAACGGCGTGGTGGGCTTTGTGACGTGTGGCTCGCGGCGCGAAGCGCAAGCCGTGGCGCGGGCGTTGTTGAAAGCCCGGGCGGTCGCGTGCGTGAACATTTTACCGGGGATTGAGTCTCATTACTGGTGGCAGGGGAAAATAGACTCCGCCAAGGAGTGGTTGCTCGTGCTCAAGACGACACGGGCGCGAATCAAGGAGGTCGAGAAGGTGGTCAAACAAACTCACAGTTACGAGGTGCCAGAGATCATTTTCACGCCGGTCGCCCACGGGGAACGCAACTACATGCGCTGGCTCCGCGGGGCGGTGGCGGCGCTTGCATTGGTGGCGCTCAGTGCCCGAGCGGATCAGGTTGATGACTTGATCAAGCAACTTGGTGCCGCGGAAGAGGAGCAGCGCGCGGAGGCCGCGGAGTCGTTGACCCGGTTGGGCGGACCTCGGGTGGAAGAGCAATTTCGCAAGATGATCCAGTCGGACAACCCGGAACGACGGCAGGTCGCGGTGGTGGGATTGCTGCAGGTCAGCGATGCGCCCGCTGATGTTGAGTTGGTGCGGACGAGGTTGAAGGACGAAAGCTCGACGGTTCGGTGGTCAGCCGTGGTGGCATTGAGTCACAGCGGCTGCGTCGAAGCGTTGCCGTGGCTGCAGGAAGTCGCGCAGAAGGACGAGGCGGATTCGGTCCGGGAGGCAGCGTCAGAAGGCGTGACGCAGTTGCAGTCGGTCATTCCGTGGGGCCGGTCGTTGGCGGAAGGTTTGAAGGCGGCGAAAGCGTCGGGCAAGCCGGTCTTGTTATATTTTCGGCTGCGGAATTCTGAATTTTGCCAACAACTCGAAGAAGGCGTGTTAACCGACCGGGCTGTAGTGGACGCCGCCCAAGAATTTGTGCCGGTTCGGCTCGATGCCGGTCGGGAAGCCGAAGAGGCGCGCCGGTTGGACGTGCGCGGAGCGCCGACGATCCTAGTGTTGGACGGGCAGCGCAACGAGATGGACCGCGTGTCCGGTTTGGTGGAAAAGGCGGTCTTGCTGGAACGGCTGACAGAGGCGCGGCGGGGCAAACTCACATTCCGGGAGGCCAAGCGGCAGGCGCAACGCGACCCGGCGGATGTCCGGGCGAATTGGAAAGTGGCGCAAAGTTACTTGGAAGATGGCCGGGAGGACTTGGCGGAGGCGCACTTGCGGAATGTGATCGCGCACGACGAGCAGAACACCTCCGGCTACACGGATAACGCGATGTTCACCTTGGGATTCGTGCTGGGGCGTCGCGGCGAATACGCGAAGGCGGCGAAGTGCCTGACGGAAGTGCTGGAGCGGTGGCCGGGGTTCAAGGACCGGGACAAGGCGCTGTATTGCCTCGGCCTGTGTCAGTTGGCCGTGGGCGACAAAGAGAACGGCCGCGCGACGCTCGAGAAGTTGACGGCGGAGTTCCCGGACAGCGGGGCGGCGGCTGGTGCGAAGAAGGCTTTGGAAAAGTTGGGGGCGAAATGAAGACGATTATCGGGATGTTGGCGGTTTTGAGTTTGGCGAGTCTGGCGCAAGGGGCCGACGATCCGGCGTTGGCCGCGGCCGGCAAGTATGTGCAGCGGGGGAATGAGTTCGCGCAGAAAGGTTCCCCGGCGCGCGCGAAGGCGGAGTATCTCAAGGCGTTGAAGACCGCGCCAAGCCATCTCGACGCGCTCTACAACGTCGCGGTGGTCTGCGAGCAATTGAACCAACGCGACGAGGCGATGGGATATTACCGGAAGTATCTCGAACTGAAACCCAATGACGCGGACGTCTGGACCCAGCTTGGCGTCTTGTATGACGACGCTGGTCAAAAGGCGGAAGCGCAGGCCGCGTACGAGAAGGCATTAGCCGGTCACCCGAACTTCGGGCGGGCGCACCACAACCTCGGCGTTTTGCTGAAGGAACAGGGCAAGCTGAAGGAAGCCGGTGAGCACCTGAAGAAGTACGTCGAACTCGAAGAGGCTGCCGGGCGCCACAACGGCGAGGCGTATTACAGCCTCGGCACTTACTACCTTGGCGTCGGCAATGCCCGTGATGCCAAGTTGATGTTGCAGCGCGCCATCGAAATCGACCCGCAATCCGCGCTCTTCAACAACGCCATGGGTGACGTGTATCTCGTCGACAAAGAACCGAAAGTCGCTTTGGTCTATTACCAGAAGGCGCTGGAGAAGGATCCCAAGTACGCACTGGCTTTCAGCGGGATGGGGGATGCCTACCGGGACTTGGGCGACGTGGCGGCAGCGGAGAAAAGCTACCGGCGGGCGTTGGAACTGCGCGGGGATTACAACCTCGTCTATTTCAAGCTCGGCGAGCTCTACGAAAAGGCCAACCCGGTCGAGGCGATAAAACAGTTTGAAAAATATCTGGCTTCTGGTAAGAACCTCGCCCTCGCCAAACAAGCCGAGGCACGGTTGGCCGTGTTGCGACCGGTGGTGGAAGTTCAGCAAATCAAGTAACGGGAGTTCGCATGAGTCAGCATACCAGTTTGAAGGGTTCGAGCAAAATTCAGGCGCGCCGCAACGTCCTGAAGCGATTTGAGCGCGTCGAGTTGCTCAAGAAGCAAGGGCGATTCAAGGCCGGGCAGAAGGTGTTTGGGTTGCCGAAGACCAAGCCCGAATAAGCGCCGTTCCCTTTGTCTCCCGTCCGCCTCCAGAAGTTCCTCGCCGAAGCCGGTTTGGGTTCCCGGCGCTCATGCGAGACGCTCATCGCTGCCGGCCAAGTCACCGTCAACGGCCACGTTGTGACGACCCTCGGGGTTCGCGTCGAGCCCGACCACGACCGTGTGACCTGCGCGGGGAAGCCTGTCGTCGCCGAGCGCAAGGTGTATGTCGCCTTGCACAAGCCGGCGGGTTATCTCTGCACCAGCCACGACACCCACGACCGCCAGACGGTGCTGGAACTCTTGCCGCGCTCCCTGGGCCGGCTCTTCACCATCGGGCGGCTCGACAGGGACACCGAAGGCTTGCTGCTGCTCACGAACGACGGCACTTTTGGCTTGCGGCTCGCCCATCCGCGTTACAAGATGCCGAAGCAGTACGTGGTGGAGGTGCGCGGCACGCCGTCCCAAGATGTGCTGGCCCGCTTGTTACAAGGAGTCGTGAGCGAGGGCGAGACGTTGCGTGTCGAGAAGATTTCCCAAGTACGACCACTCGGAGGAACGACGGAACTGCGGTTGCTGCTCGCCGAGGGCCGCAAACGCCAGATCCGCCGAATGATGGAGGTAGTCGGACATCCCGTAAAACGTTTGGTGCGGCTAACCGTCGGACCTTATACGTTGGGCGATTTGAAACCTGGACAATGGAGGCTTTTATCTCATGAAGAAGTTCGCAAAGTTCTGCAGTCTTAGTGTGTTCGCAATCTTGGTCGTCGCCGCCGTCACCGTGCGCGCGGATTCTGGCGCGGCCCCCGTCACTGCGGTGGCCAACGTCACCGGCAACGGAACCGTCAA
>OMJI01000256.1 GCA_900299315.1 Verrucomicrobiota bacterium
CGGGCGATCCACCGGCTCGCCGCGCAGCGTGGCCATCAAACGTTCGCGTCGCGTCACGGGATCACGTGCCGGGCGGGGAATTGTTTATCGAATTCTTCGTCGGGCGCCGGTCCGTGGTACGTGCTGATGAGGCTGAACCGATCCTTGCCGGCCGTGTTCTCGCAGGAGGCGTGGACAAGCAGGTCCGAGAAGAAAATCGCGCTGCCGCGCGGGACTTCGCAGATGACTTCGTCCTCGGGGCGCCACGTCTTCTGTTCGATGACATTGTTGAACTCGCCGTTGGTGTCCCGCATATCGCTCGTGGCGGACTGCCATTCCTGCCGGTGACTACCGCGGACGACGATGAGTGCGCCGTTGTCCGCCGCCACGTCGTCGAGCGCGATCCAGACGGAAAGTTTCGGGCGCGTGTTGCGCCAGTAGAACGCGTCGATGTGCCACGGCGACGCGAACCGTTGCGCGCCGGACTTGAACACGATCTTGTCGCTCATGAACGCCACACCGTCCGGCATGATGTGCCGCAGGATGCCCACGATCCGGGGATCATCCGCCAGTCGCCGAAACAACGGGCTGACCACCGCCGCGCCCACAAACACCGTCGCCTTGGCCGGCGCGTGGGCGCGCATCACGGCCACGGCCTCCGCCTTGAGCTGGTCACATTCAGGGGCGGTCAACAACCCGGTAGCGACGCAGTAGCCGTCGCGTGCGTATTGGTTTGAGTACATGCCAGCCTTTTACTACGGTCGCATCGAAACGGCGTTAGCAGATTTTTCCGAACATGTCGCAAATCTCATCACCACCGGTCAGCGCGATCCTGCTCGTGGCGCGATTCGCGCGCCTGCGCGCCGGCATGACATTCGAGGCGACCTCGCTGCCGGGTCACTTGCTGCACTTGGTGGTGGCCGGGGCGGTGCGGCAGGAATGCAACGGCCGCGAATACGTCCTGCGTCGCGGCGACGTGATGTGGTACCACGAGGACGAACTGGTCCGCGGCACTGTCCTGCAGGTGCCGTGGCGATTCTACAGCATCAACTTCATCGCCCCCACCCTGCCCCCGCCGGCCTTTGAAACCCGGGTCTTCCACCGGCGGCTCACGTTGGAGCCGCTCTTTGCCGAGTTGCTCGCGGTCTGGGAGAAGCCGGGGCTGCCGGCACTCAGCCGGCAATGCCGGGCCCACGCCGCGCTGCTGCAGATTCTCGCGGCGTTGACGACACCGTCCCAGCAGCCGGTGAAGATGGATCCCCGGGCGCGCTTGTGGTGGGAAGTCGAGACCAAGCTCCGCCAGGATCTCGCGCACCCGGTCACGTTGGCGACGCTGGCCCAAGCCGCCCACACGAGCCCGGCCACGCTCACGCGCGCCTGCCGGCATGCGGTCCACCTGCCGCCGCTCAAGCGCATCAAACAAGTCCGGTTGAGCCTCGCCCGCGGTCTCGTGTTGCGGTCGGGATTGTCGATGAAGGAAATCGCCGCCCGGGTGGGCTACCCGCGCGTGCATGAGTTCTCCCGCGATTACCGGAAACATTTCGGGCAGCCGCCCACTGCGGAGCGAGCCTGACATGGAAATCCGGTGGGTATTCGTCGACGGCTACAGCGTGCTGCACACGTGGGCGCGGTTCCTGACGCGCAAAGGCCGGGAGCGGGCGCTGGCGAAGCAGCGCGATGAGTTGATCCATCTGTTGCGCCAGTACGCGGACGCGACCGGGCGGCGTGTGACGGTGGTCTTCGACGGCTACGCCTCCAAACGCAAGCCCGACACGCCCGAGGTCACTGTCGGGATCGAGGTGCTGTATTCCGAACCCGGCAAGACCGCGGATGACGTCATCGAGCGGGTGGTCGGGTTGCTGCCGAACCGGACAGAGATCCTCGTTGTCACATCCGACAACGCCGAGCGGCGCACCGTGGAAAGCCTCGGCGCCGAGAGCCGGTCGTGCGAGGTGTTTGAGGAGGAAGTGGAGTCGGCTCTCAAGGATTTGGGCCGGAATGTGAAAGACCACGGCCGGGGCCGCAAAATCACCGGCCTGCGGGACCACTTCGACGATCGCGGAATCACAGCTTGACGGTCGCCGAAAGTTTCTCTAACGTCCGCCACACGATTTGACTGCGGGGTGGAGCAGCCCGGTAGCTCGTCAGGCTCATAACCTGAAGGTCGTGGGTTCAAATCCCACCCCCGCTACCAATGAAGAAGGCCCGGAACGCGCGTTCCGGGCCTTTTCTCCTGGGTGATTTCAGGAGCGATAGCGGAGCAGTGCGCCGATGCGGCCGGCGTCGCGCAGCGGGGTACGGGCGTGGACGTGTTCGACCCGGCAGTTCTTCTGCATGGCCAGCTCGATCATCTCGTCGATGATGTCAGCACACGGCACGGTGGGTTTGCTGCATTGCGGACATTCCCGGGATTCGAGGGATGGGAGATGGCAATCCAGACACGCGTAGCCGGGCATCTCAAATCCGCTGTCGACCAAGAGGGTTTGGGCCTCGCCGCGCGCGACGGCGTCCAGTGTCTCGCCCATGCCGGCCACAGCAAGCTTGCCGGCCTCGGCCTTGGCGAGGAGCTCGTCGACAAGCCGTTGCTCCTCGGCCGCTTCGACGTTCTCCTCGATGGAGAGCGTCTCGGCGAGGATGTCTGCCGGGGTGATGATGTTCACGTCGGCGTGGAAATCCCCGGCCCAGCGCGCCCGCAGGTAGGGATGCAGCGCGCCCTTGAACTCGCGGAGGACCTCGCGTTGTCCGCCGAGAATCAGCCAGTCGAACTTGTCGCGTTGGAAGACGCGAAAGGCGGCGTCGGCGACACGGCGAAAATGCTGGTGCACAGCGGCGTCGTGCCGGCGCTCGATGTGGCGCTCCTCCCGGCCACCGAGTCCGCCCTCGCGGACGCGGCGCGGAACGGTATCGGTGAACATCTCGTGTTGCTGGAGTTCGCCCATGTACACTTCGTGGATCTGGGCGTGAACCCGGTCGAGAACGACGACGCCGTAGCGATGGTACTCGGCGAGGATCGAGGTGAGGGGCCGGACGTAAGGGGCGGCGTCGGCGATGAGGATATTGCGCACGAGCCGCGGCAGGCCGTAGGCTTGGAAGAATTTATGGCCGCTGCAGGCAAACACGGCGACGCCCTTGTGCCGGTTCATGGCAATCTCATCCATGACGAACTCCTCGATGCGTTCAAAGTCGGCGCGCAACGACTCCCGCTGGCCGTGGGTGCCGGCCTTGGAGGCGAGTTCCTGGTGGGCGGTGAGCAGTAAGTCCTTGGTGCGGATCTTCAGCGCTTGGGGCGACATCTTGCCCCGGTCGAGATCAAGATAGCAACTCGTGATGAGGAATTCGCCGTTCCGAAACTGAAGCAACTCGGCAACCTGCTGACGTGTAATCATAGGAACCTCCGGGGATTGGGTGGGCGGAAACAACAGGAATCCAGCCGTAGAGATTGACCGGTGTGACGTGGGTGGTTTTCATCGTGAAAAACCTTCAGTCGACGAGTCACAGTATGCCTATTTCGGGGGGAAAATCCACTCTGAATTTTGCTTTTTGAACGATTGTTTGCCCCCGGGAGTCTGATGCGGTGAAGGAAATCACCATGAATCCAAAGCGTCTTCAGGCTATCGGCCTCACTCTAGGTTTGGGATTGTTCGTCGCCACCGGGTTGCTACTCACCACCGGACTCGACCGGGTGGAGCGCACCCCCGTCCAGCCCGTCAGCGAACGCAGTGTCGCCGCGCTGCAGGACATGAGCGACACGTTTGCCGAGGTCGCCGCCCACGTGAAGCCGAGCGTGGTCACAGTGTACTCCGAAAAATCCGTCCGCATGCCGGACATGCAGTTTCCGTTTGGCGACGACATGCCGTTCCGGTGGTTCTTCGGCGATCCCCAGCAACGCCGGCAGATGCCCAAGGAAAGAAAGTTCAAGCAGAGCGGCATGGGTTCCGGCATCATCGTCGACAAGGAAGGCCGGATCCTCACCAACCACCACGTCATCGACGGCATGGACGAACTCAGCGTCAAGCTGGCGAGCGGCGCGAAGTATGACGTGGAAGTCGTCGGCGACGATCCCCGGACCGACTTGGCCGTGTTGCGCATCAAGGGCAAGGTTCCCAAAGACCTCGTCCCCGCCGAGATCGGCGACTCCGACGCCTTGCGAGTCGGCGACTGGGTGCTGGCCATCGGCGCGCCGTTTGGTTACGAGCAAACCGTCACCGCCGGCATCATCAGCGCGAAGGGTCGGGCTGGTATCGATCGCGACCGGGACAAGTATGAAGATTTCATCCAGACCGATGCCGCCATCAACCCCGGCAACTCCGGCGGCCCATTGGTGAACTTGAAAGGCCAGGTCATCGGCATCAACACCGCAATTGCCACCAGCGTCGGCCAATTTGCCGGGGTGGGATTCGCCATCCCGGTCAGCATGGCGCAACACGTCATGCGCGACCTGATCGCTTCCGGCAAGGTGACGCGCGGCTTCCTCGGCATCGTCATTCAGGACTTGAATGAAGACCTCGCCGAGCAATTCGGCATTACCGGCACCAAAGGCGTCCTCATCTCCCAAATCTCCAAGGACTCACCTGCCGCCAAAGCCGGCCTCAAGGTCGGCGACGTCATCCAGAGCTTCGACGGCCGCCCGGCCGAGAGCACGCTTCGGCTCCGTAACATGGTCGCTGACACCTCGCCCGGGAAGAAAGTCCCGGTCGTGGTCGTCCGCGACGGCAAAGAACGCACCATCACGGTCGAGGTCGGTGTATTGACCGGCGACAAGGAACAGGCCGCCGCCGGCTCCGAGGCCGGCACGAGTGCCGACAAACTGGGGCTCACCGTCCAGCCGCTCACCGCCGACAACGCCCGCGACCTCGGCTACGAAGGCGAGACCGGCGTCGTGATTGGCGAAGTCAAAGACGATAGCCCGGCCGCCACGGCGGAACTGCGGCCCGGCGACCTCATCACCGAGATCAACCGCGAGAAGATTTCCAGTGTCGCGGAGTTCCGGGCCGCGCTCGACAAGGCGAAGGACAAGGATTCCATCCTGTTCCTCGTGAAGAGCAAGGCCGGCAGCCGCTTCGTGATTGTCCGGGTGAAGTGAACCTCAGCCCGGGAGCGCGGACCGGATCAACGCCACCGTTCGGTCGGTCGCGCCAACATTAGCGGCAATCACCTGCCGGGCCGCTTCGGCGACGCGTTCGCGGCGCTTGGCGTTCGCCAGCAGGTCCGCGATCTCGCGGTGAAGCCCGTTAGCATCGGCGACTTGAATCCCGGCACCCGCGGCGATGAACTCGGCGGTGATGGCTTTGAAGTTCTGCATGTTCGGGCCAAACACCACCGGGTGCCCGCTTGCGGCGGCCTCGACGATGTTTTGTCCGCCCTCGCCGACGAGGCTTTTGCCGACAAAGATCACCGTGGCCGTCTCGTAGAACCAGCGCAGCTCGCCGGTGGTGTTCACGAGTAGGCAGCGCGGGGCGTCGACCGGCTTGCCGTTCTTGCGCAAGGCGACCGGGATCTGTTTGCGTTTGGCCAGTTCGAGAATCTCCGGCGTGCGTTCGACGTGGCGGGGCACGAGGACGAGGAACAGGTCCGGCAATTGGGCGAGCAAGTCGAACAGGATCTCTTCCTCGCCGGGATGCGTGCTGCCGGCGACTAGGATGGGCCGGTCGGTTGGCAGTGGGAGGTCGCGGAAATCCGGTTTCGCGCCGGCAACTGCCGGCAGCGAGGCGTCGTACTTCATGTTGCCGGTGAGTTGCACGCGGCCGGGGGGCAGTCCGAGCGCGAGGAAGTTGTTCGCATCGTCGGTACTCTGCGCGCCGATGAGAGTCACCGGCGCGAATAGTCGCCGCGCGAGACCGGCCACGCGTTGGTACCGGCGCGCGGAGCGGGGCGACATGCGGGCGTTGACGAGGAAGACCGGCAGGCGGCGGCGCCCGGCTTCCCAGACGAAGTTCGGCCAGAGTTCCGCTTCCATCAGGATGATGAAGTCCGGTTGAATGAGGTCGTAGGCGCGGTTGACGGTCCACGGAAAGTCTTGGGGGAAGTACAGCAGTTCCACATCCGCCGGTAGCCGATCGCGCGCGAGGGCGTAGCCGGTCGAAGTGGTGGTGGTCAGAACGATGTGGTGGTTCGTGAAGGTGCGTTGGAGCGTTTGAATGAGCAGTAAGGCGAGGTTGACTTCCCCGACGCTGACCGCCTGCATCCAGATGCGTGGGGATTTCTTGCTTGCCAGCCGGGCGCGGACTGCGGGGTCGTACCGGCCAAAGCGCTGGAAGAAATTGGCCCGGTACTTCCCGCGCTTCCACATTTTGTAGAGGAAGACAGGGCTGAGCAGCACGAAGCCAAAAGTGTACAGAATCGTATAGAGCCAACGCATGCGCGGCGCGACGATAGCGAATTCCCCGCAGTGAAGCGAAACGATTTCTGGGGTTTGCGCAGACCCCGTTGCTGGCATTCCGGGTGCGTAATATCTTGGTTATGCAATTGCATACCCGGGGGGGAGTCAGTCATGAACAGTTGCCCGACAGCGAGGTCTTGCTCGACACGCTGCTCGGCAGCTTGGGCGGCATGCTGTACCGGTGCCGGCTCGACCCGGGATTCACCCTCGAATTCGTCAGCGACGGTTGCGAGGCGTTGACGGATCACTCGGCCATCGCTCTCGTCGAACGACAAACCCCGGTCTTCCGCGACCTAGTCCACCCCGACGACCGGGTGTGGGTCACCAGCCAAATCTCCCTCGCCGCCCTGGAACAAAAACCGTTTCGCATTGTGTACCGGATCATCACCGCTGCCGGTGACACCAAGTGGGTCTGGGATCAGGGCCGCGTCACCATCACCGGCGTTCGCGAAGGCGTCCTCACCGACATCACCGCCCACAAACTCGCCGAGGACGCCCTCCAGCAGCGAACCAACTACCTGCAACTCCAGCAAGTCGTCGCCGCCACCGCACATGAAGCCGAGTCTGTCACGGACGCGATGCAAACGGCGCTCGATCTCGTCTGCGCCTACACACACTGGCCGGTCGGCCATGTCTATTTCGTCTCCGAGGAAGAACCCCGGGAACTGTTGCCGGCTCCGATCTGGCATCTGGCCGATCGCGAGCGGTACCGCGTGTTCTGCGAAGCGACCATGACGATCCGGCTCGCCCCCGGCATGTCCTTGCCGGGACAAACGTATCTGGCCCGGCGACCCATCGCCCTACTCGATGTGGCCGAATCGCCGCACATGATCCGCGCGCCATTCCTGAAGGAGAGCGGCTTGCAGGCCGGTGCGGGAGTGCCCGTCTTCATTGGGGACGAGGTGGTCGCGGTGATGGAGTTCTTCTGGCATGACGCCCCTGAGCCCGGCAGCCGGCTGCTGCAGGTGTTGACCTTCGTGGGCGCCCAACTGGGGCGCGTGATCGAGCGGCAGCGCGCCCGCGACGCCTTGCAGGCCCGGGAGCGGCAGTTCCGCGCGTTGATCGAGAATGCCTCGGATGTCATCACCATCTTGGAAGCCAATGGCACGATCCGGTACGAAAGCCCGGCCGTCGAGCGCGTGCTGGGTTACCGGCCAGAAGAGTTGGTGGGGCTCTACGCGTTTGAATTCGTGCATCCGGACGACCAGGCGACGATCGTGGCGGAGTTTGCCCAGAAGACGCAGGAGCCAGACTCGGTGTCGCGGATGGAATTCCGCTTTCGCCACAAGGATGGATCGTGGCGGATGTTCGAGGCTCTCGGGAAGAATCTGCTTTCCGAACCGGGCGTTCACGGCGTGATCGTCAACTCCCGCGACGTGACCGACCGGCGGATTGCGGAGCAGAAGCTGGTCGGGACCAACTGCGCGCTGGCGGCCAGCGAGGAGCGGTACCGGTTGTTGTTTGCGACGATGCGGGAAGGCTTCGCGTTGCACGAGATGATTTGTAACGAGCAGGGCGAGCCAGTGGATTACCGGTTCATCGAGGTCAACGCCGCCTTTGAAGCGATGACCGGGCTGAAGGCCGTCGATCTGCTTGGCCGCAACGTTCGCGAGGTGATGCCTGGCGTGGACCCGGAGTGGATCCGCATCTACGGGCCGGTCGCCCTGCAGGGCCAGGCCACGCGCGTCGAGCGATACGATGCCTCGCTGCGGCGGCATTTTGAGGTGTTTGCCTACTCGCCGAAACCCGGCCAGTTCGCCACGATCATCAGCGACATCACCGCCCGCAAGGAAACCGAGCGCCAACTGCGGCTGCAGGGACAGGCGCTGGGGGCGGCGGACAACGGCATCGCGATCACCGATGTTACCGGCAAAATTCTGTGGATCAATCCCGCGTTCACACGGCTGACCGGCTATACCGCCGCGGAAGTCATCGGGCAGTCGCCGCGGATCATGAAGTCCGGCGTTCACGACGCCGCGTTTTACCGGCAGATGTGGGAGACGGTACTCGCCGGCAATGTCTGGCGCGGCGAAATCATTAACCGCCACCGGGACGGTCACCAGTACGTGGAAGAGATGACCATCACGCCGGTCGTCGATTCCGCCGGGGCCGTGACGCATTTCATCGCCATCAAACAGGACATCTCCGAGCGGAAATCCGTCGAGGAAAGTCTCCGCGGCGCCAATCGGCGGCTCGAGCAGGCGTTGACGGCGTTGAAAACCACCCAACACCAAGTCGTGCAACAGGAGCGGCTCCGCGCGCTCGGCACCATGGCCAGCGGCATCGCCCACGATTTCAATAACGCGCTCTCCTCGATCCTCGGCTTCTCCGAGTTGCTGCTCCACCGGCCCACTACGCTCGACGACCGCGCCAAGACGCTGCGCTTCCTCCAGCTCATCAACACCGCGGCCAAGGATGCCGGCAACGTTGTGAACCGGCTGCGCGAATTCTACCGGCACCGCGAGTCCAACGAGCTCCTGACCCCGGTCGATCTGAACGAACTCGTCCAGCAAGCCGTCTCGCTCACGCAGCCGAAATGGAAAAATCAGGCGCTCGCGCAAGGCGTCAACATTGACGTGGCGACCACACTCGCCGACGGGGTCCTGATGGTTTCCGGTAATGCCGCGGACCTGCGCGAGGTGCTGACCAACCTCATCTTCAATGCCGTCGATGCGATGCCGAAAGGCGGCACGATTACCATTGCCACGCGCCGCGCCGGCACCGAGGCCATCCTGGAAGTCAGCGACACCGGCAGCGGTATGACCGAGGAAGTCCGGCAGCGATGTTTCGAGCCATTCTTCTCCACAAAAGGCGAGCGCGGTACCGGGCTGGGATTATCGATGGTGTACGGCATCATCCAGCGGCATGATGGGAAAGTGGACTTGGCAAGCGCGCCCGGCGCCGGCACCACATTCACCATTCATTTTCCGCTCGCTAACGGGCGCACCCCGGCCGACCAGCCGGCGAATCCCGGCGCGACCCCGGTGGCGGCGTTGCGGTTGCTGGTGGTGGAGGACGAGGAATTGGTGCGAGCCGTCATTCAGGAAATGCTGACCGGCGAAGGTCACGTCGTCACCG
>OMJI01000257.1 GCA_900299315.1 Verrucomicrobiota bacterium
ATGACGCACGCCGGTGCCCTCGCAGCACACGCGCGTCACGCGGTCGCCGGGCAGCCACTGGAGGATCGGCCCGAGGCTGTGGGTGCCGTAGGTGATGCCGTCCACCCCCGTCTGCCAGCGGCGGCGCCACGGCGTCTGGTGCTCGTTCATGTGCTTGAGCTCATGGATGTACTCGCCCTCGGCGTAGTACGGCGTGCCGAAGAGCCCCTGCCGCACCAGTTCCTTGACGATCTGGTTCGGGCGCATGTAGGTGTAGTTCTCGGCCATCATGTAGATGCCCTTGCTCGCCTTGCAGGCCAGCACCAGTTGCCGGCACTCCGCCACGGAAACGCCGGCGGTCACCTCCGACAGCACGTGCAGGTTGCGCTCCAGGGCGGCGACGGCCTGCGGCACGTGGCAATGCATGGGCGTGCCGATGATCACGGCGTCCAGTTCCGACTTCTCCAGCATCTCGGCGTAATCCGTGTACTGCTCGCGCGCCCCGAGGCGCTCGCGCGCCGCCAGCAGATCCTGCTCATTGGTGTCGCAGACCGCGTGGACCGCCACATGGCCCATGGCGTCACAGGCGGCCTTGAAACTGGCGCCGCGTCCGCAGGCGCCGACTATCCCCAGATTCAACTTGTTCATGCTCCCTCCCTATTTGACCTTGATCGCTCCCGAGTTCTCCGCGTGTGGCCAGCCGAACAAGGCCGGCACCCGCCCCGCTACTACACTTCGGCCGGAAACGCTACTCGCATCCCCCGCTTGCGCCGCTTCTCCGGCACGGCGAATCGGAGAAACACACCCCAGCCCTTGCCGTGGTCGGTGTCGAGCGCGCAGACGATCTCGTGCCGGCCGCGGCCAATCTTCAACGTCACGGTCGAGCGATCGGGTGTCGCCGGATTCCTCCGCTTAGGGACGCACAGCACTCGCTTCCCGTCCACGAACACGGCGCAACCGCCGTCGTAGCCGACGCGCAAATCCCATTCGCCGCCCTGCTTCACCACGATCCGGGTCGCCGCATAGGCGATGCCGTCGGCATTCTCGTGGCGCGGGTGCAGGTTGACGAACCCGCTCTCCTTCTGGGCCTGCACCGGCTTCCAGTCGAGCGGATCCGCCAGGCGCACCGGCTTGGCGGTGCCGACGTCGCCCTTGCGCGGGAACAGCTTCGAGGACTTCCACGTGCCCATGAACGGCGATACCCACTTGTCCGCCCTGGGCTTCATCGCCTCGCGTTCCCGCCGGTTCACCAGGCGGAGAATCTTCCGCTGCTCCGCAGCCCGTTCGGCCTTGAGGTCCGGCGGATCGCCGAAGTCCGGCACCTCCCGCAGAACCCCGCCCTGCAGTGCTGACTCGTGCGCGATCAGGCCGGGCACCAAGTACCGCGCCGCATCCCAGACATTGTTCGGTGGCGTCTTGCCGGAGACGCAGGCGGTGATGAAATCGTGGACCAGGAACTGGTGCGAACCGTTGTGGCCGTTGCTCAGCCCGAGGTACTCTTTGGGCAGAAGATGGACTGGGTGCACGCTCGAGACATCCATGTGCGTGCCGTCCGCGCCGGTCACCTTCGCCATCACACCGGTCACCTCGCCGGCGGGGATGGCGCGGCAGCGGAGCGTGTCCCGGAGATCGATGCACGTCGCCCTTGATTTGGTCGCCCACATCTGGCCGCCGACCTGCTCCTCGTAGCTGGCCTCGGTGCCGTACAGGCTCATGCCGACCGTGCCGGGATGGCCGATCCGGCGGAACTCGCTGATCCGCGCCATGCTGCCGTCCGACATCCGGCAGAGCATGGTCTCGTTGCTGAACCGGTTCTTCCAGACGTTGTCCTTGCGGGCATAGAGGTTGTCGGGATGCCGGTCCACGAACCCCAGGCCGGACACGTGGGTCACGTGGGCGCCGGTGACCGAGACGATCATGCTGGTCGAATGCGTCGGATAGAACATCGGCGGCATGCCGTAGTACTGTTTCCACGACTTCCCGTGCCGGTTCTTCGCCACGGCATACATCCCGTGGACGTAGTCGTGGTAGTACTCGCCTTCGCCGTAGACGATCCGGCCGAAATCGCCGGCGCGGTACCGGTTCCGGCAATAAATGGCGCAGGGATAATAGTAGCTCGTCTCACCGACCATGTAGATCTTGCCGGTCGCCTCGACCGACCGCACCAGCGCGGTGATCTCCTCCATGGAGATGGCCGACGGCACGGCCGAGTAGACGTGTTTGCCGGCCTGGAGCGCCTGGACCGCTTGCGGCCCGTGCAGGTGATGTTGGGTGATGATCGCGATGGCATCGACGTCCGACTGGCACAGCGCGTCCAGCGACGGGCAGGTCTTCGCCACGCCGAACCGCTCCGCCTTGGACTTGAGTTTCTCCGGCACGAGATCGCAGAGCACGATCTCTTTCACCAGGGGATGCGCCTTGAACAGCGGAATGAAACAGTCCGCAAACGCCCCCACGCCACACAGGCCCACCTTGATTCTGTCGGTCATATCGTCATTCCCCTCCGCCGCGCCTTCCACGCACCGCGCGGTTGCGGGCGATCAGCGCCCGGCGTTGCTGGACGCAGGCGAACGTCCGGCCCGCATCCGGCGGCGTGTTCAGGACGTAATCGAGCAACCGGGGCACGTCGGTGGTGACGACGTGGATGCGGGTGTCGCTCGAGCCGTAGTAGAGGAAGATCCGCCCGTCGGGCCGCGCCACCCAGCCGTTGGCGAACAGCACGTTCGACACGTCCCCCACCCGCTCGGACCCGAGCGGCGCGAGGAAATACCCGCCCGGCCGGTGCGTGATGCGGGTGGGATCCCGCAAGTCGGCCAGGAACACGTAGAGCACGTAGCGCATTCCCGCGGCGGTGTCGCGGACGCCGTGGGCGAGATGGAGCCAGCCGCGCGCCGTCTTGAGCGGCGCCGGGCCGAGCCCGTTCTTGCCCTCCTTGATCGTGTGATAGACCCGCGGATCAAACACGCGCTCGACGCGGACCGCGGCACGGGTCATGTCGTTGCACAGCGCC
>OMJI01000258.1 GCA_900299315.1 Verrucomicrobiota bacterium
CGGCGGACGGTCGCGACCAGTTTGTCGCACCAGTCCAAGATCTCGTCGTCATCCGGAATCCAGATAATCGGGACCGCGCTGTAAACGTCTTTTCCGCTCTCCATCGCCTGAATGCATTGCGGTGCGTGCAGCCACGGTTGGGTGATAATCGCCAAGGCGTCGAAATCGGCGCGGCAAATCGCGTCCAGCGAGTCGTAACAGTCGCGTGGGTCGAGCTTGTCCCGGTAAAACGGATCATTGGCAAACTTCGCCAGCAATGCCGGCTCGCGGTCGCACAAGCCGATCCGGCTCACCAGCGGATGGTTCTTAAACAGCGGCGCGAAACAACTGCCGAACGATCCCAATCCCACCAAACCAATGCTGATTCCCATGATAGTCTCCTGATTCTCCGTCGCCCGACGGTTTCATGCCCGTTGATAGGCGATGGCGTAAGCGCACTTGTGCTGACCGGACTTGTTGGGTTCGGCCCGATGCCACGTATAGTTGGTGAAGAAAGCCGCATCCCCCGGCGCCAGCGGCAACAGCACCTCTTTCGAAAAGTCCACCTGGCTGAACGGAATCCGGTGCCGCTGAAAGGCCGGACCGCCGCGCGCGCTGAACAACGCCGGCTCGTCGAAGTACTGCTCGTGCGGCGTCAGTGTCCACGACTGGTGCGACCCCGGCAGCATGCCCAACGCAATCGCCCCCGGGCCGACGTCGTCGAGCGCAATCCACGCGTTGCAGCCCAGTTCCGGTTGCAGATGCCAGTAGTACGAGTCTTGATGATAGAACGACTCACCGTCCACCGCCTTGTGCTTGATCAACGCTTGGTCGGTGAACAGCTTGACCGGTCCGCCCAGCAATTGCTCCATCGCCGCCACGAGATTCGGGTGTTCGACCATCGCGCGAAAAATCGGCTCGTGTTGTGCCGGCCGTTGCACCCCCCAAGGCAACGCCAGCCCTTTCGCGTTCTTGAACTTGGCCGGGTCCAAGACTTGAAAGCTCTGCTTGGCCCAGTCCGGCCAGTCCTCCAGAAACTCCAGCAACCGCCGCCGGACCGGCTCTGTCAGTTCGCGCGGGATCAGCCCCCGCACCACGGTGTAACCATCCCGGCGATATTGTTCCAACTGTGTTTGGGTCATTTTCGTACTTGGTTTCTCCTGTTGATTTTCTCTACCAGCGCTCGGGCGTTGTCGTGGAAGAACGCCCCGATCTGCGCCTTTGACCAGCGCACCGCCTCCGCCGCCTGCCGCAGGGCGCGCAACTCCTCGTTCAGGAACGACGTGAACCTGATCCGTCCCTTGTCGTCGCACAGCGCCAGCGACCACGGCCGCGGCGTGACGTAGCTGTACTGGTGGTTGATCTCGACCGCCTTGCCTTGGGCCAGTGCAATCGGAATGTCCGAGCCGTACAACAACTTCTCCGTCGCCACCTCGCGGAACAGGTACGCCAGCACTTCCCAGTGCTGCATCATCGCCACGTCGAAATACAGGTTCGGCAGCTCCCGCAGCCCGTCGAGCAGCCCGACAATCCCCCGCCGGTAATACGCCCGGCCCGCGTGCGCGAGGATGATCTTCGCCCCCGGCCACCGCGTGCACAGTTCCCGGATCTGCCGCCGGTTCAACGCGTCCTCCAGCCGTCCCGGCCGCGGGATGTGCAGCATCACCACCAGCCGCCGCTCGTGCGCCAGCGCCATCGCCCAGTCCGGCAACATCTCCGGTATCTCCACGTTTGGGATGTCCGTCGGCCGCGCGTAATCGGGATACGGCTTGAATCCGAGAAACCGATACCGGTCCAGGTCTGCCGCCACCGTCGCCGCCGTGTCGCGCAACGGGTCGAGCAACCGCAAGGGGAAGAACCGCTGAAAATCCGCCGCGCCGCCGACATACCGGTTGCTGCCCGCCGTGTCGTACGTCGGCACCGGGAATCCAAAGCAGAACGCGCCGGTCTCGCGACCCGGGTACGCCAGCGCCAAGTCCGCGGCGAGTTCCTCGTACGTGTAGCCGGTCAGCGGCACGCCCCCGCACGAGTACGGCGTCGCCAACCCGCCGGCACCGGCAATATGAACATGCGCGTCAAAAATCTTTGCCGGCAGGAAGTCGTTCAACTCCTCGTCGAAGATCCGGCGGTTGTAATCGCGTTCGGTCGGCTGATTCCAAGGGTTCATGATGTAATCGCACTCACTTCCAGCCCGGCGAATCGCCCGAATGCCGCCACCGCCGCGCCGTGGTCGCCGAGCATCAATGCGCTGTGGTGCGTCCCGCCCAGATGCGAGAACTCCTCCAGAAACCGCGTCACCGGGACCGCCGGCTGAATCCAGCCGCGCACCCAGCGTTCGTAATCGGGGTGCGTGCCGTCGCCCAACACCGTCACCGGCGCCGTGATCAGGCGGAACGTGCCGCCCGGCCCCGGCGCGAGATTGACGAACATTGCCGGGCCCGGCCGCGGCGCGCACGCCAGCGTCGCCGGGTTCAGCGCTGCCGAGAACGGGTATTCCTTCTCGTAAAGCAACGGCTTACCGGCCGCGACCCCCGGATTGATCTCGCCCATGTGCGACAGGAACAGCGAATTACCGGCCCAGTCGGCGCAGAAAATCTCGCAGAACGTCGTCCCGCCGAACCCCTGCGCCAACGCGCCGACCAGCGCCGCCGTGATCGCGTCGCCCTCGCCGGCATAGCCGACCCCGCGCGCCATCGCCTTGCAGCATTCGAGGAACGGCACGGTGCAGACCGGCCCGCGGTCCGAGGTGAACGACTGGAAATTCATGCTGAATGCGCCAAACCGGCCCCGCTCCAGATACCGGCGCAACCCCAGCCCCAACCGCACCGACCGCGCGTGCGTTTCCTCAGGGCAATCCACCCGGTACCGCTCGCGGTCCGCCGCCAACTCCGCCGCCACGTCCGCGGCGCTGACCGCCGCCGCATCCGCTGCGAGGTCGCCGGGCTGAATCGTCTCGACCGTGATGCCGAGCGCGCCGTCCGGCACCGCGAAATCTCCCATACCGGCAAACCGGTCGCCGACCCGCAACACGCGCATCGTCTGGAAACACCGGGCCGCCCGCGCCGCCCGCAGCGCCATCACGCACCGGGGCAACGTGTCCGCATCGTCGAGATGCCCGGCCACGACCCGGTATGCCTTGCCGCGTTGCCGGAGCACCGACGCCAAATCTTGCACGCCGTGCACGCCGTGGTTGGGCAACAACCGCAACG
>OMJI01000259.1 GCA_900299315.1 Verrucomicrobiota bacterium
TCGCGCCGCAGGCTCGAACGCAAGTTCCGCCAGACGGTCGGGGTAAGCGCGCTCCAGGAAATCCGGCGGCGCCGGCTCGAACGGGCCCAGCAGCTCCTGCGCGAGACCCACCTGTCCATTCCCGAGGTCGCCGTGCGGTGCGGGGTGGCCACCGCCCCGATGCTGGCCGACCTGTTCCGGCAGTGCGCGGGCTGCACCCCGACCGCCTGGCGCCGCCGGTTTGGCACCCTTGTGGCTTAGCCAGCGGAAATGTGGTGCGACTTCTACGACCGCACCTACGCGGCGGTGAATGGCGCGGCGCAGGGGGCCGCCTGCTGGATGGGCCTCTGGGCGCCGGGCAAGACCTACACCGTCTCGAACGATTTCTCCTTCAACATCGGTCCGGGGATGTACAAGGACCTGTTCCTACCGGCCATCCGGCGGCAGATGGAGTTCCTCGACTACTCGGTCGATCGCGGCTGACCGGCGCCCGGGCGCAGCCGATCATGCTGTGACCGTGGCCCACCGCCGGGAGCGCTGTTACCTGAGCCCAGGCGCGAACAGCGCTGACCCGTGCCCGCGCTGGGGCCCCCGGCAGATTCTCGTTGCGGTGACGGCGCGGATATTCTACGAATATAGTCACAATATTCTATAAATCCATGAAGCCACGCCCCGCGCTGCCGTTGCCCGATCACTGGTGGGTCTCCGTCTCGACCCAGGACGCCATTCACGCCGCCACGCACCCGCGCTGGCAGGCGGCCGACCTCGAACTAGGCGACGACCCCGAGAATCATCCACGCCAGATCAAGCTGCCGGGTGGCTGGGACATCGGGCTGCGGCCGCGGACGACCGCGGCGGCGGCGCCCGACGCCAAGGCCCAGGCCGACCCGAACTTCGTCGGCGGCGGTGGCGCCGCGGCGCCGGCGGCGAAACGGTTGCCGGCGCATTTCCTCACCTATGCCCGGCGGGTCAAGGTTCCCAAGTCATGGGCGGGCCAGACGATCTTTCTACACCTCAACAACGCCCGGTACCACGTCACCGTGCAGCTCAATGGGCAGCCGGTAGGCCAGTACGTCGGTGGGCTCGAACCGCACCGCCTCGACGTCACCGCGTGGGTGCAGCCGGGGATCGACAACCTGGTCGTGATCACCGTTGGCGATGTGGGCGTCAGCGGGCACCGGCCATTCGATCCGCACCACTTCACCGGCACGCGCTTGCCGACCTGCAAGGAGCTCGAGAACAACCTGGTCCACCCGGTCCACTACGGCGGCTTCGACGGACGCGGGATCGAGGAGGCGGCCCTTGAAGCCGTGCCGGCGGTGCGCGTCGAATACGTCTTCGCCAATCCCAAGGTCTCCGCCGGTCGGCTGCGCTACACGGTCGCCCTGGCCAACGACACGGATCAGGAGACCACCGTCCAGGTGCGCAGCCAAGCCAAGCCCAGTTCGCTGAACGTAGCCGACCTCGTCAAGCCCGGCAAGGTGCCCGCCAAGTTGCTGCTGGACCGCGAGGTCACGCTGCCGCCCCGTTCCGTGACCAAGCTTCAGGAGGACATTCCCTGGGCTGACGCCCGGCTCTGGGACACCGACGACCCGTTCCTGTACGATCTGCGCACGACGCTCTCTGCCATCCACCATCCACCGTTCACCATCCACTATTCCCATACCGACACCTTCGGTTTCCGCGAGTTTGTCGTCAACGGGCACGATTTCCTGCTCAACGGCCGCAAGATCCACCTTTACGGCCAGAGCGGGCATGTGGGCGGCAAACAGCACGCGATGAGCGTGGAGGAGAAGATGACCTTCCTGCGGATCGCCAAGGAGGAGGGCAACATCAACCATGTGCGCTTGCACGCCAAGCCGATGGACCGGCGTTGGGTGGAGGCGGCCGACCGCGTCGGCATGCTGATCACCACCGAGACGGCGTTGTGGACCACCGGCTTCCATAGCTTCGACTGGGCCGGTAGCGAGGAGGCGTGCTACCAGAACGTCCGCCACCACTGGTTCGAGGCGCTCGTTCGCCGCGACCGCAACTCGCCCTCGGTCGTGATCTGGTCGCTCTCCAACGAGATGTCGCCAATCACGCCGTGGGATCTCAAGGAGGGCGCCAGTGCCGCGAAGATGAGCGCCATGACGCGCGTCTTCAAGCGCATCCTCGCCGAGACGGCGGCCGAGGACGACAGCCGCGTCGTCCAGATGTCGTCAGCGATGGATTTCATCGGCAACCTCGCGATGTACAACCTGCATTACCCGAAGAACTGGCAGGCCTATCCGGACTATCCGCACACGGCCTACTGGCTCGACGGCGCCTTCAAGTTCCGCTGGTACGGCTACGGGTATCCGCACATGCCGGCCTGGAGCTGGCGCAAGGACAAGCCGCTCTACTTCGGCGAGTACACCTGCGTGTACGGCGCCACGCCCGACAACCAGGCCAGCATCGTGGGCGACGTGGCGTTTGAAGAGAAGGATTTCGGCTCGGCCCGGGTGCAAGCGAAGCTGTGGTGGATGGAGGCGCAGGCCTACCGCCGCCAGGACGTGTCGGGGTTCTGCGCCTGGGCGTTCCTGCTGGGCGAGGAGACCGACTGCCGCAAGCTGCTGGCGCGGCCGGATGCGGCAGCCTACGTGCGGGCAATCCGCCCCGTGGCGGTGCTCGACCACGCCTACCGGACCGACTATGTGGCGGGCGATGATGTGGTTATTCCGTTCTCGGTCCACAACGACACCCGCCACGATCTTGCGCTGGCGTTGACCTGCGAGGCGATCCACAACGGGGCGGTGATCGCCACGGAAACGATGCCGGCGCGGGTGATGGCCCCGGGCGGCAGCCTGGCCTTTACCAACCGGTTCCTGGCGCCGGCGGTGGACGGCCGGACGGAGATTGTCTATCGCGCGACCCTCCGGAGCGGGGAACGGATCGTGGACCAATGGGAACGGCGTCTTACGGTCTGGCCGAAACTCCTGAACGTGGAACTCCCGGCCGACTTCGGCCTGTTCGATCCGGACGATGTCCTCGCCGGCCGGCTGGCGGAGCGCGGCATTCGGGGCGGGCGCGTGGTAAGGGAGCTGACCCCGGACGGGCTCAAGGGCCTCGGTGCGCTGTGGCTCGGGTTTGGCGCGGGCGGCGCGAATACGGGAGATTGGCGGCGCATTCGCGAGGCGCTGCACGGGTTCGTCAAGGCCGGCGGGAGCGTGGTGCTCGACCGCGCGCCGGCCACGGTGCTGGGCGATCTGCCCGTGCCGGTCGGCAATGGCAAGGGGTATGCGCCGGGCGACCGGCTGGAGATCACCTACGCTTATCCGCGCGCGCCGTTCCATCCGGCGCTGAAGGATTTCACGGAATCGGACTTCGCGCTCTGGGGCGCGGACTATTACGTGGCGCGGCGCTGCGTGGAGATTCCGCAGGAAGGCAACGCCGTGCCGCTGCTGGTGGCGGGCACCGATCGCGCCGGACTGAACAGCTCCCCGCTATTGGAACTGCGCTACGGACAGGGCAGCTACCTGGTCAGCACGCTGGAAATCGTGCCGAAGCTGGACGAGGCGCCGGCGGCCCCGCGCCTGCTGGCCACGCTGGCCGCGTACCGTCCGGCGTGGGTCGCCCACACGGCGGCCGTGAGCATGGCTCCGGAGGCTTGGCGCCGTTTGCTCGAAGTAGGCTATATCGGCGAAAACCGGTCCGTGGCCGAGGCGCTGGCGGCGGATATCGCCGTGATCGACGGTGAACGGCTGGCGGCGTCGGATGCGGGCAAGATCCGGGCGGCGCTCGAGGTGGGGCGCACGGTCTGCGTGCATGCGCTCGGCGTGGCGGAAACCGGGGCGCTGCTCAAGGCGCTGGGATTGCCCGGCGACGTGGTACCCGGCGCGGCGCAGCCCGGCGAGTGGGATATTTTCCGGCATGCCCATGCGCTGGCCAACGGCATGACGCATAATTACCTGTACTGGATCGTGGACAAGTCCAAGGTGGCGCCGTGGACGCTGGCGCCGACGCATCCCGAGCCGGCGAGCGCGCTGATCCGGCTACCCGAGGGAGCCGGGCAGGCGGTTTCGCTCACGCGGCGCGGGGCGGTGACGGTCTACACGGTTGGGCGGGGTACGCTGGTGGTGGATAACCTGCGGTGGCAACTCGACAGTTTCGACGAGCCCGAGCGGCCGCGCCGGTATGTGCGCTGCCTGCTGACCAATCTCGGCGTGCCGCTGCTCAAGGGTGTCGACAAACGCATGGGCGAGGAGTTCGAGACCGAGGCGGAGCGCCGGGAGCGGGGGCATTTCTGATATGACATCTTCACGACGAAGCCTGCATGTCGCGGTCGCGCAAATCCACTCGGGCGGGCCGGTGGCGGAAACCCTGGAGCGGCTGGAACGCCAGGCGAAGGCGGCGGCGACGGTCGGCGCCCACCTGATCCTGTTCGCGGAAGGCGCCCTGCACGGCTACGACTATGACATGACGGCTGAATCGGTCCGCGCCGTCGCCGAGCCCGTGGACGGTCCGAACTGCCGCCGCATCCGGGAACTGGCCCGCCACTTGGGGATCATCATCCTCGCTGGTTTCTTCGAGCGCCATGACGACAAGATTCACAACAGCCTGCTGATCGCCCGGCCGGACGGCTCCGCCACGGCGGCCCGGAAGCATGTGCTGACCCCCGGCGAAGTCGCGGCCGGCTTGACGCCCGGCGCCCGCAAGCGGGCCATCGTGGAGGTCAACGGCGTCCGCTGCGCCATCATCATCTGCGCCGACGGCGGCATCGAGGGCCTGCATGACGAGCTGCTGGGCCAGGGGGTGGACTACCGGCTGTGTCCGACGGGGGGTGGCGGGAAGATCGCGGACATGCTACACGAGGTGGAACTGGAGTCGGCGGAGGGCCGGCAGCGCTATCGCGAGAACCGTCCCCGGGTTTTCAACACCGAGGCCATCCTTGATGAAAAGCAATGCCCCTATACCGGCTTTGCCTCCGCCAACGCCCTGGGCCCGGTGGGGAAGCAGACCTGCCACCAGGGGCACTGCATGATCGTGGACAACCAGCGCGTCATGCGCGCCCAGATTCCCGGCACGATCGTGCTCGAACATCAGCAAGACCAGATGATCCACGCGGAACTGCGGTTTCCGTAGGCGGGCGCCGCCTCGTCAGCAACGATCGTCCGATTCAGGTTCGCCAGGCATTCCCCGACAGCTGCTGTCGGGAAATCGCGTCTCCCTCCCTGAACCGCCGAGGCAACCCGTTGGCAATCAAGTCGGCTGGTGCCACACCGTCGGCGCGGCATATTCGTGACAGAGATAATGCGTTCGCGGTTCGTCTTCGAGAATCTGCCCATTCAACACCGGTGACCAGACGATGCAGGACACTGCGGCAGCGACTCCCGGTATACTTGAATCATGAGGGACTCCTGCAGAAGGCATCGCTGCCGCAAGACATCTCCGAACTACAGCAGCCCACACGGCCGCGGCAGCGGGTGCGATTGCGCAAAACGCCACAGGGGCCGGCATGAGTGTGGAGTCGCTTGAGGTACGCTTGCGGTTTGCCTCAGACCGTGAACACACGGTCGGCAAACTGGCCGTCGTCGGCCGGGACTTCGTCTTTCAATACGAGCCAACGTTTCTGAGCTTGAACCTCGGCATCTCACCCTTGCGTCTGCCCTTCCGACCGGGCGTGCAGCTGCATGACCGCCAAGGGCGAATGGAAGTCTTCGGCGTCTTCGAGGATTCGCTGCCGGACAGTTGGGGGCGACGCCTCGTCGACCGACATTTCCAGAAAACTCTGGGGCGTCCGCCGGGAGTTCTGGAGCGATTGGCCTATGTGGGAGAGCGGGCCATGGGAGCACTGACCTACCATCCCCCGCAGAACACGCCGTGTCCCGTATCCGTGCTCGACGGCCGTCAGCGAGGTGCACGCCCGCAGCGGCGTGGCCACCGCCACCAACAGCGACCCGAACGGCGCCATCTAGTTGCCGGTCGAGGCCGGTGCACCGATGCGCGACA
>OMJI01000260.1 GCA_900299315.1 Verrucomicrobiota bacterium
GCCATCGCCCAAGCCGGCAAGCTGCTCCACGACACCGCGGTCGGGATCGAGTTGTTCCCGCCGGTTGCGCCCGTGCCCACCGCCGTCGTCACCTGGGGCGTGAAATCCAAGCGCCTCGCCCGGGAACTCGGCCTCCGTCCCGCAGCGAAAGCCGACCTGTATCTCGTGGACGACTTTGCCGCATTCGCGAAACGCCGTCGGACGATCGAGGCGGCCGTCGCGCGCGGCGCGCAGGTGATCTTTCTGGAATTGCCGGCGGGCGACTACGCGATCGGCGGGACGAACCTCAAGGTGGAGAATTGCGGCATGAGCCCGGTGCATTTCGTGTCCCGCGATACCGGCCATCCGTTGGTGGCCGGATTTGGGCCGCAGGACTTCCGACTCTGGTACGACCCGGCGCACGACCGCATCACGCCGCTGCTTCACACGACGCTGACGGCGAAAGGCTGGACACCGGTGCTGGCGACCGGCAAGGTCGGCTGGGGCACGCCCAGTGGGCCGGCACTCGCGGCGGCGGAGTGGGCGCATGGCGCCGGCCGGTTCCGTGTTTGTCAGGTAGCATTGGCCGGGCGGACGATCAACCCGGTTACGCGCGAGTTCGCCGCGCGCTTGGTGATGCAGCATTAGTTATAAGGAGCTAGACCATGTGGAAGACAGACGAGGAACTTTTTGCGCTGGCCCGGCGTGAGTTGTTTGTCGCGCTGGTGGGCGATGCGATGGACAAGCTGGGGTTGCAGCACCAATTCCTGCCGCCGCAGATCCAGCCGCTGCGCGATGACCTAGTGGTGGTCGGGCGGGCCATGCCGGTGCTGGCGGTAGACGTGTTCGCCGAGAAACTCACGGGCACAGCCAATCCGCTGATGGCCAAACCGTTCGGCCTCATGCTCGAGGCACTGGATGATTTGAAACCCGGGGAGGTGTACCTCAACACCGGCTCATCGCCGCGCAATGCGCTGTGGGGCGAGTTGATGAGCGTGCGTGCCCGGCAACTGGGGGCGGCCGGCGCGGTGGTCAATGGCTACTCGCGCGACACCGCCGGTGTCCTGCGGTTGAACTTTCCGACATTCTCCTGGGGCCGCTACGCCCAGGACAGCGCGCCGCGCTACAAGGTCGTGGATTACCGCGTGCCCGTGGAGATCGGCCCGGCGCGGATCGAGCCGGGCGACATCCTGTTTGGCGACTTGGACGGCGTGTGCGTGGTGCCGCGCGCCGCCGAGCGGGAAGTGTTCACGCGGGCGCTGGAAAAGGCGCGGAAAGAAAAACTCGTCAAACACGCCATCGAAAGCGGGCTGAGCGCGGTCGCGGCGTTTGAAAAATACGGGGTCATGTAGACGATGAAACTTGGTTTTGGATTCTACCGGCACATGCTCAACGAAGAGCATTACCGGTTCGCGCGGCAGTGCGGCTGCACCCACGCGGTGGTGCATCTGGTGGACTACTTCAACAAGGGTGGCACCCACACGCCCACCGATCAGCCCGTCGGCGACAAGCACGGTTGGGGGCAGGCCGGTAATCCCCAGAAACTATGGTCGGTGGCCGAGCTTGCCGCGATCAAGGCGGACTTGAACCGGCACGGCCTTGAATGGGCGGCGGTTGAGAATTTCGACCCGGCGCACTGGCACGACATCCTGCTCGACGGGCCACAGCGCGCGGCGCACGTCGCCAACGTCCAGACGATCCTGCGCCACCTCGGGCAGGTCGGTATCCCGGTCATGGGCTACAACTTTTCCATCGCCGGCGTGGCGGGTCGGGTAAAGGGGGCGTTCGCGCGCGGCGGCGCGGAAGCGGTTGGGATGGACGGCTCGGTGGATGACCCGATTCCAAACGGGATGGTGTGGAACATGGTTTATGATTCCGCCGCGCCCGCCGGCACGCTGGCGCCGATCACGCCCGACCAACTGTGGGACCGGTTGGAGCGGTTTCTGCGTGACGTGTTGCCGGTGGCCGAGGAAGCCGGGGTGACGTTGGCGTTGCATCCGGACGATCCGCCGTTGCCGACGGTGCGCGGTCAGCCCCGGCTGGTATATCAGCCGCGGTTCTACCAACGACTGGCCGATCTCAGCCCCAGTCCGCGCAACGCGATGGAGTTCTGCGTCGGCACGCTGGCGGAGATGACCGAGGGCGACGTGTACGAGACGCTGGACCGGCACAGCCGGGCGGGGCGCGTGGCGTACGTCCATTTGCGGAACGTGCGGGGAAAAGTGCCGCATTACCGGGAGACATTCATCGACGACGGCGACGTGGACGTGCGGCGGGTGCTGCACATCTTGCGGCGGAACAACTTTACCGGCGTGGTGATTCCCGATCACGCGCCGCAGATGACGTGCGCCGCGCCGTGGCACGCCGGGATGGCGTTCGCGCTGGGGTACCTCACGGCGGCGCTGGCGGAAGTGGAGGCCGAACGATGAACGCCTTCTCGTTGGCGGGCGAAACGGCGCTGATCACCGGCGGCGGCACCGGCTTGGGCTTGGGCGTGGCGCGGTGTTTCGTGACGGCCGGGGCGCGTGTGGTGTTGGTGGGCCGGCGCGAACCGGAATTGCAGGCCGCGGTCCGGGAACTCGGCCCGGCGGCCCGCTTTGTCCGGCACGACGTGACCGAACTGGATCGCGCCGGTGAGCTGGTCGAGGCGCGTGAGGAGCGCGTCCTGCGGGCCGTCGCCCGGGCCCACCGGGAGAGCGGCCTGCCGGTCTTCCTGCATCAGCAGC
>OMJI01000261.1 GCA_900299315.1 Verrucomicrobiota bacterium
CGCAGGAACGGCCAGTGTTGGCGGGTGATTTCGACTTGGCGCAAGTCGCACCGGGCGAGCAACACTTCTTCCTCATCGTGGCTGGCGCGGGCGATGATTTCGCCAAACGGATCACAGACAAACGAGCCGCCCCAGAATTCCAGCGCGTCTTCCGTACCGGTCCGATTCGCGGCGGCGACGAAGCAGCCGTTGGCGATGGCGTGGGCGCGCTGGATGGTCAGCCACGCATCGTATTGCTTGGCGCCGAACTGCTTTTTCTCGCGTTGGTGCCAGCCGATGGCGGTGGGGTAGAACAGAATCTCCGCGCCTTGCAACGCCGTGAGCCGCGCGCCTTCCGGGTACCATTGATCCCAGCAGACGAGCGTGCCGATCTTGCCCCGGGAGGTCGCGAAGGCTTGGAAGCCGAGGTCGCCCGGGGTGAAATAAAATTTCTCGTAGTAGAGCGGGTCGTCGGGGATGTGCATCTTCCGGTACTTGCCGATAAGCTTACCGGTGCGGTCAAAGATGACGGCGGTGTTGTGATAGATGCCGGCATGGCGGCGTTCGAAGAGTGAACCGATGAGCACCACCCGGTGGCGTTTGGCGGCGGCGGCCAGGGCGCGAGTCGTGGGGCCCGGGATTGGTTCCGCGAGCGCGAAGTGCCGGTGATCTTCCGTCTGGCAAAAATACCGGGAACGAAACAACTCCGGCAGGCAGACGATTTGGGCGCCGCGCCGCGCGGCTTGGGCGATGAATGCGAGGGCGCGTTTGAGGTTCTCGGCCGGCCGGGGCGAACAGCGCATTTGAATGAGGGCCAGCGTCGTCATTTTCCGCGGAAACGATGATGAATTTCTTGCAACGCCGCAAGAAGTTTGTTTTTCTGCGAATGGCTCATGCATTTCGTTCCATCGAAAATTTTTCTCACCAAGGGCGTCGGCACTCACAAGCACGAGCTGCGCAGTTTCGAGGCGGCGTTGCGCGATGCGGGGATTGAGAAGTGCAATTTGGTGACGGTCTCGAGCATCCTGCCACCCCGCTGCAAGATCATCTCGCGCAAGCAAGGCGAACCGATGTTGCAGCCCGGCCAGATCACGTTCGCGGTGATGGCGCGGATTTCGACGAACGAGCCGCACCGGCTGATCGCGGCTTCGATTGGCGTCGCGGCACCGGCGGACGAGGACGCTTACGGTTACTTGAGCGAGTTGCACGCGTATGGGATGAACGACACGACAGCCGGCAACTTTGCGGAGGACATGGCGGCGGCGATGCTGGCGTCCACGACCGGTGTGGATTTCAACGAGGACGCCAGCTGGGACGAGAAGGAGCAGGTCTTCCGGCTCACCGGCAAAATTATTCGGACGAGCAACATCACCCAGACGGCAGTGGGCCATCCGCAAGGGCTGTACAGCACGGTCGTTGCGGCGGCGATTTGCCTCTTTTGAGAGTCAGGCTACTATAGCGGCGTGAAAAACGACCTGGTCCAGATTCAAGTGAAAGGCGTGTTGCCGACACCGAACGGCTGCGCGGTGTTCATCGGCAACGACGAGAAGACGTTCGTCATCTACGTCGATCACAGTGTCGGCGCGGCCATCACGATGTTTCTGCGCAACACCCACAAGGAGCGGCCGCTCACGCACGACTTGATCGGCAGCATCTTCACCGGCTTGGGAGTCCGGGTGGATCGGATCGTGATCAACGACCTCAAGAACAGCACCTATTTCGCGCGCCTGATGTTGACCGCGGAGAACGAACTCGGGAAGAAGATCCTCGAAATCGACGCGCGCCCCAGCGACTGCATCGCGCTCGCGGTGCAGCAGAAGAGCCCGATTTTCTGTGCCGGCAAGGTGTTCGCCGCCGTGGAAGACATGACGGAAGTCCTCAAGCGGATGAACGCCGAGGAAAACGAAGGCTTCACCACACCGGACGAGCAGCCCGGTGAGGAAGAAACCGAGTAGTCCCGCCTACCACCACGGTTTGTCCATCCAGTAGACACGGATGGTGTGCCCGATGATTGCAACCGGCTCCCGCGCCACGAGTGGCCGGTAGAATGCCCGCCCGGCCTCTTCGAGATACACGCCGCGTAGGTTTGTCTCGCTCACCGCCACGTAGCCCGGCAACTTCGGCGGCTGCACCTCGGCGTAGAACGGAGCGCCGGGAAGGTGCGTGCAGTTGATCCCGTAATACACCGGCTCCGCCGTGCCGAAGTAACTCAGGTTGATGAAGGTCACTTGCTGGTTCTTCATCCACCGGCTCAAACCCTTCAGGTCCTGCCCCCAATCCAGATTCGAGTCGGCCAAGTATTCGGCGCCGTGGTTTGGTCCGCCGATGGACAAGTTAAAGAAAGCGAGGTTGTCGGGGTACACGGTGGCGAGCTCGATGGCTGCGGCGACAACGGCAATGAGTGCCAGGTCCCGGCGTCTCAGGAAAAATTCGCTGATCGCCATCGCTGCCAAAACAATGACGAACGGGTAGATGGGCAACACGTGCCGGACGCCGATGTTGATCTTGTTGACCATGGCCGTGCCCATGAACACTGCGATCGGCAACAGGAGCAACAGGTCGTCCGCCCACGAGGTTCGCCAACGCCACAGGCAGGCCACCAAGCCCAAGGTGAACAACACCAGCAGGGCGATCGGGGTCTTGATCAGGAAGGCGATGGGAAAGAAATACCACCAACCCTTGAGGCTGTACTTCCCGGCCAAGTATGCGGAGCGCTCCTGGGCTTTGGTTTGACCGAGCAGGAAACCCTCGCAGTAGGCGCTTGGCAGCAGCCGGTGGTTCTCGATCCAGCCGATGATTCTGGCTAGCTGCGGGACGCGCTCCTTGACCATTTGAATTTCGCGAACCCCCAACGTCTCGGTCACGTCCGGCGCCGGGTAGTACCGGAACGAGTAGACGGCCCAGATAGCGAGATAGGTCACCGCCACCGCGACCGCGATGGCCGCCAGCGCTTGCTTGAGTTGAATTCGCTTCCGGACCAACGCAACAATCAACCCCAGCGCCACCACCGGCACCAAGAGCACACCGGTAAACTTGCTGATTTGCGCCAGCATGAAGAAGAGAACGAGACCGGCCCAATTGAAGAGTGTGGGCTTGTTCGACGTGCGCCAGAGGAAATACACGGTCCCGAAAGCGAAGCAGGTAATGCCAAAGTCTGTCGTGATCAAGCCGGCATGGGCGAGGAGATTGGGCTCGACCGTGTAAAGCGTCAGTCCCACCAGCGCCGGCCAGTAGCCGAGACGCTCCCGGATAAACGAGAAGAGCAAAATGCCCAGCAGCACACCCCAGAGGGCGTTCATGAACCTCGCCCGGTAGAGGAGGTGGTCGGCGTCGTTGAGCCGGAATAGGAATTGGTGGCAGTACTCGAACTGGTGGAGCATCAACCATTCGACTCCCTTGAACGCGGCGTCGGCATTCGTGAAATCCCGGGTTGGCTGAACCAAGAGCGACGCCCAGAGTCGCAGGAATGGTGGATGTTCGGGGTCGAACCGGTAGTCGTGCTTCGCCCGGGCTTCGTAGCCGGCTACCAGATGCTGCGGTTCATCCCAAGTGGCGGACTTTCGGGTGTAGCTGACGACGACGAGGGTCAGGAACAAAATGGCGAATGCGGACAGCGTGATGGCTGTCCGCATTCGCTCGCCAAGTTTCATTCCGGCTTAGAGGCCGCCCATCGTGCCCAGGTCGCCGCCGGCAGGCTGGTCGATGATGATGTCGTGGACGGTCTTGCCGCTGGGGATCATCGGGAGCACGTGCTCGGTGTAGGGGACGATGACGTCGAGAACGTACGGTTCCTTCGCGGCCAACATCCGTTGCATCGCCGCCTTGAGCTCGCTCTTGCGGAACACGCGCTCGGCCGGGACGTTGAAGCCTTTCGCGATCGCCACGAAGTCCGGGTAGATGTGGTGCGGATGATCGGGATCACCGAGGTAGGTGTGGCCGCGGTTTGACTGGTAGAACCGGTCCTCCCACTGCACGACCATGCCGAGGTGCTGGTTGTTCAACACGAGTGCCTTGGCCGCGATGTGTTCGATGTGCGCGGTGCCGAGTTCCTGGATGTTCATCAGGAACGAGCCGTCGCCGTCGATGTCCACCACTTCCTTGTCCGGGAAGGCCACCTTCGCGCCCATGGCGGCCGGGTAGCCGTAGCCCATTGAACCGAGCCCGGCCGACGTGAGGAAGGTCCGGGCGTGTTTGAATTTGTAATACTGCCCGGCCCACATCTGGTGCTGGCCGACGCCGGTGGTGAGGATCGCCTCGCCGTCCGTCAACTCGCTCAGCAGCTCGATCACGTACTGCGGCATGATGATCTCGTCGGTCTTGCCGTGGAGAAATTCGCGGACGTACTGCGAGCGCAACACTTCGTCGGTGACCCGGTAGCGGAAGGGGTACTGCTGCTTCCACTCGTTGATCTGCGCGTGCCAGGACTTGAACTCTTTGCCTTTGACGACCTTGTTCAACTGCTGGAGCGCGTACTTGATGTCGCTGACCACCGGCAAGTGCGCGACCTTGTTCTTGTTGATCTCGCTCGGATCGACGTCGATATGGACGATCGTGCCGTGCTTGGCAAATTCACTGACCTTGCCGGTGACGCGGTCGTCGAACCGCACGCCGAGGGCGAGCAGCAAGTCGGCCTTGTCGACCGCGTAGTTGGCGGTCACGGTGCCGTGCATGCCGAGCCAACTCATCGAGAGCGGGTGCTCGGTCGGGATGGCGCCCACGCCCATCAACGTCGTGGTGACCGGGATGTTCGCCTTCTCGGCAAACTCGACGAGCTCCTTGGCGGCGTTGGCGGAGATGATGCCGCCGCCCGCGTAAATCACCGGCCGTTCGCTCTTCTCGATCAGCCCGGCAATCTCGTTGACCGCAATCGAATCAATGCGGCGGTCGGGGTTGTAACCGCGGAGGTTGACCTTGTCCGGGAAGACCGGGTGACAATAGCCCTGCTGGACGTCCTTCGGGATGTCGATCCACACCGGGCCTGGCCGCCCGGTATTGGCGATGTAAAAGGCTTCCTTGATGACGCGCGGAATGTCCTCCGTGCTCATCACGAGGTAACTGTGCTTCACGATCGGGGCAGACAGGCCGAAGACATCCGTCTCCTGAAACGCGCCTTTGCCGATCATCTTCGTCGGGACCTGCCCGGTGATCACGACCATCGGGATGGAATCCATGTAAGCGTCCGCGACGCCGGTGACCAAGTTGGTCGCGCCCGGTCCGCTCGTGGCGATGGCGACGCCGGGCTTGCCGGTTGCGCGCGCGTAGCCTTCCGCCGCAAACGCGCCGCCCTGCTCGTGCCGGGGAAGGATGGTGCGGATCTTCTTCGACCGCGTCAGCGCCTGGTGCAACTCCATGCTCGCGCCGCCGGGATAAGCGAAGACGGTGTCCGCGCCTTC
>OMJI01000262.1 GCA_900299315.1 Verrucomicrobiota bacterium
AAGATCACGTCGTCCATCCGCGACCCGGTCTCGATGAGTGCGGTGGCGATGATGGTGAGCGAACCGCCCTCCTCCACCTTGCGGGCGGAGCCGAAGAAGCGTTTCGGTTTGTGCAACGCGTTGGCGTCGACACCGCCGGAGAGAATCTTGCCGGAGTGCGGCGCGAGCGCGTTGTAGGCGCGCGCCAACCGGGTGATCGAATCGAGCAGGATGACGACGTCTTTCTTGTGCTCCACCAACCGCTTCGCCTTTTCCAGGACCATCTCGGCGACTTGCGCGTGGCGCTCTGGTGATTCGTCGAACGTGGAGCAGACGATTTCCGCTTTCACTGTCCGCTTGAAGTCGGTGACTTCTTCGGGTCGCTCGTCGATCAACAGGATGATGAGCACCACTTCCGGGTTGTTGGCGGTGATGGCGTTGGCGAGCTTCTGCAGGAGGATCGTCTTGCCGGTCCGCGGCGCCGCGACGATCAACCCGCGCTGGCCCTTGCCGATCGGCGTGAACAAATCCATCACGCGCGTGCTGATTTCCTCCGGCTTGGTCTCGAGGATGAACCGGCTCGTCGGGAAGAACGGGGTCAGGTTGTCGAACTGGACCTTGTCCTTCATCTTCTCCGGGTCGTCCTTGTTGATGGCCTCCACCTTGAGCAACGCGAAGAAACGCTCCTTGTCCTTCGGCGGCCGCACTTGCCCGGCCACCACGTCCCCGGTCTGGAGCTCGAACCGCCGGATTTGCGACGGCGAGACGTAGATGTCCTCGGGGCACGGCAGGTAGTTGTAGGCCGGTGACCGCAGGAAGCCGAAGCCATCTGGCAGGATTTCCAGCACGCCTTCGCCGGTCATGATGCCGTTCTTGGCGACGCTCTTCTTGAGAATCTCGAAGATGATCTCGTGCTTCTTCAGCGTGGTGACGGACTCCACGCCGCGCTCGCGCGCCATGTCTTGCAAGTCCTCGATGCTGAGTTGCTGCAGGTGATCGAGGCGCAACGTCTCGCTCGGCGGCTGGTCGACCGGGGCCGCGGGCGGCGGGACCGGGTCCTCGACCGGCAGATCATCCTTGGTGATGGGCGGCATGGGCGGTGGCGGCGGCGGAGCCGGTGGTTCCGCAACAACGGTAGCGTTGACCGGCGCTTCTTCCCCCACGGCCGGTTCGACTGGCTTCTTCTTGATGTTCTTTGCTCGCGGCATAACGCGCTACTCCTTGAGTTTCTTCCAAATGATATCGGCTTGCTGCTCCAGCACGCCCTGCTCGCCGTCGTTCCAAATCGCATAATCCGCCCGGTCGAGTTTTACGGCCATCGGCAACTGGGCGCGAATCCGGGCCCGGGCTTGCTCAGCGGTCAGCCCCTTGGCCTTCAACCGCGCGAACTGTGTCTGCTCGCTGCACCCGACCGCCACGACAGCCTCAAATTGTTCCTCCGCCCCCACCTCAAACAAAAGCGGGATGACCACCACCGCCATCTCTGTCCGCCCGGCCCGATCCAAATCATCCAACCGCGCCGACCACATTTCGCGGACAGCCGGGTGGACAATCTGGTTCAACAGCATCCGCTTCTGCTCGTCGGCAAAAACCATCTCGCCGAGCTTGCGCCGGTCGAGCGTCTGGTCCGGCTTCACAATCCCGTCGCCAAACGCTTTGCGGACGGCAGCATACGTCGGCGTCCCCGGCCGGTAGGCCTCATGCGCCAGCAAATCCGTCTCGATGATCGCGGTGCCCGGCTCGCGGGACCAACGATGCGCGACAGTGGATTTACCGGCGGCGATTCCGCCTGTGAGACCGATTCGTTTCATGGTGGATAAACGGTTTGCGGCTGGGACTGATTGGGGAATTGACTGAGGTTGGCGCTACGACCTGCCGAACTCGCCGCGAACGTACTGGCACAAGCAGGGGTAGTCAAATGGTTTTTTTGCCGCTACAATCGCCCGTCATGCAGACAGATGTGGCGGAAATTCTCCTCAGCGAAAAACAGATCCAAGCCCGACTGGACGAGCTAGCCGCCGCCATCCAACGCGATTATGCCGGCAAGGAACTCACCGTGGTCGGCATCCTCACCGGCAGCGTGATGTTCGTGGCTGACCTGTTGCGGCGACTGCCCCTCCCGCTGCGGCTCGACAACATCGGCGTCTCCAGCTACAGCGGCGCCACCCAGCCGACCGGCGAGTTCACCATCACCAAGGCGCTCCGGCTCGATGTCCGCGACCGCGATGTGCTGGTTATCGACGACATCCTCGATACCGGCCACACGCTCATCCGGATCCGCGCCATGATCACCGCCCTCCAGCCGCGCAGCCTCAAGACGTGCGTCTTCCTCGAAAAGGACGTGCCCCACACCGGCAATACCCAAGCCGATTACGTCGCGTTCAAGATTCCCAACAAGTTTGTCGTCGGCTACGGCCTCGACTACCGGGAACACTACCGGAACCTCCCCTACGTCGGCGTCCTCCGCCCCGACATCATCAGCGCCCCATGACCGTCACCGTCCAATTCTTCAGCCACTTCCGCCAGCTTACCGGCACGAATGAGGTGACCCTCGAACTCCCGGCTGATGCGACCGTCGCGGACGCTTTCGCCAAGTTCCCGTCGTTGCAGGCAGCCCGGCAGAGCACGCTCGTCGCGGTCGGCGTCGAATTCGTCAAATGGGACGCCCCGCTCCGCGACGGCGATGTCGTCTCCTTCATGCCACCGGTTCAAGGCGGTGCCGATGACGAACTGCTCATCACCGATCAAGCCATCCAAGACCCCGGTCCTGTTCCCGGTAACGTCGGCGCGGTGGTCGTCTTCTGGGGAATCGTCCGCGACGAGGAAGCCGGCCAGAAAATCGCGGCCCTCGATTACACCGCCTACCGGCAAATGGCCGAACACCAATTCCGCCAGCTCATCGCCGAAACCAAAAGCCGGTACCCCGTCCACAATCTCCGGGTGATCCACCGGCTCGGAGCCATCAAAGTCGGTGAGCCGTCCCTGCTCGTCCGCGTCGAGTCCGGTCACCGGGCCGAAGCCTTCGCCGCCGCGCAATTCCTGATCGACGAGTTGAAAAAGCGCGTCCCGATCTGGAAACAAGCGGTTACTTGACCACGTTCTGCGGCTTACCGGCCGCGAACGCGGCAATGTTCCCGGCCGTCGTATCCAATATCCGCTGCAACGCCTCGAGACTGTTGAAGGCGTTGTGGGGTGTGAAGACCACGTTGGGCTTCTTGAGGATGACGTGATTTTGGATGGCGCGGCGCAGAAGTTCCGGGTTCGTCTTATCGCCGAGCAACGCGCTCTCCTCAAGCACCGCCTCCTCACCCTCCAGCACGTCGAGCCCGGCCCCAGCCAGAATCCCCTCATCGAGCGCCTTGAGCAGCGCATCCGTATCCACCAAGCCGCCCCGCGCCGTGTTGATGAGGATCGCGCCGCGCTTGATCTTGCCGATGTTGCCGGGGTTGATCAGGTGATGAGTGTGCTTGTTGTACGGCGCGTGGAGCGTGATGATGTCCGAGCGGCTGAGCAGTTCATCCATCGCGGCGTACTCGAACCCGAGCACCTCCGCCCAGAAACTGTCCTGCTTCAGGTCAAACGCCAGCACCTTCATCCCGAACCCGCGCGCGATGCGGATGACGTGCAACCCGATCCGCCCGGCCCCCACGACGCCGATCGTCTTGTCCTTCAAGTCAAATCCGCGCAACCCATCCAAGGAATAGTTACCGGCCCGCACACGCACGAACGCCTCGTGCACCTTGCGCGACAAGGCGAGGATGAGCGCGAACGTGTGCTCCGCCACGGTGTTCTCGCCGTAGAACGGCACGTTGCACACCGTAATCCCACGCCGGCTGCACTCGGCCACGTCGATGTGGTCAAAGCCGGTCGAGCGCGTCGTGACCAACTTCAACTTCGGTAACCCGGCGATCACCGCGGCGGTCAGCTTGGAGTAAATGAACGGCGACACCACGTCCGCATCCGCCGCCAACGACGTCACAATCTCGTGGCCGGCATCGATCCGCGCGCTCAGATACTTCTCTTCCCAATCGTGAAGTTCGAGGAATGCGATTTTCATAATGTAAGGCCAACTTGCTGCGCCCATTCCCGGTATGCGAACGGCGAGATTTCGCTCGGCTTGATCTCGCTGCGGCCACCCCAAAAGACATTCGTGTAGCGGATCTCGATCCCGGCCTCCCGCAAATGCTCATCCATTGCTGCCTTGTGCGCCAGCAACACGTTCTTGTCCGTGCCGTGCGCGACGCCCATGATGTTGACGTTGTGAAACTCCGGCCCGCCCTCGCGCCAGTAGGCGTGCGTCATGATGTGGTGCCGGCCCACCTCCCGCCCGGCTTCCAGTTCGCGCCCCGGCGGCACGGCCCAGTGAAAGAGCGCGTTGTACCGGGTCACCTGCTCACCGGTCTTGAGCTGCTTCACGTGCTCCAGGAACGTCGAGAACCGCCCGATGATCTTGCGCGCGTTCAAATCGGCCGCGACGCGTAAGAATTCTTCCAGCGAGACGCCGGCTTCGGCGGCGCGCGCATCCCACAAATTCGGCACCAGTTCCGGCGGGGCGAACTCGCGCTTCAACGCCGTCAACACCCGCCACTCCCGTTCGTTCAACTCCGTCACCGCGACGTCTTGAACCTCGGCCAGCACATCCGCGCGACTACCGGGTTCCAAGCCGCGCCGCCGCACGTGGCCGACGCCCAGCGCGAACAGCTTCTTGGCCGGCAAGAGGATGAACCGCTCCGCCCCGGTCTGCGTGCAGAGAAATTCGCAGTGCCGCGCCATCGAGAACCCTTGCGGCACCTTCAACGTCGTCCACAGCCGGTACTTCGTCTTGCCGGCATCCGTGGTGCGCACCACCACGTGCCCGGAGAACGGATCGCGCTGGAACATCCTGTCGAACGCCGCCGTCAACTTCTCTTCCGGCACCTGCCACGCCACGAGCGCGCCCTGGGCGAGGTTTGTCGCCAGCGCCGCCACGGCCCCCTT
>OMJI01000263.1 GCA_900299315.1 Verrucomicrobiota bacterium
ACCGCCCGGCAAGCCTACGCGACCGACGGCTTCTGCGTCCTGCCGCCGGTGTTGCCGGCGGACCTCCTTGCCCGGGTCCCGGCGCACATGCACGCGGTGCTGGACGGCCGGTTTGAAACCGGCCGCGAACCGATGTGGAAACCGGCCACCGACCCGGCGGCGGTGCGCGTGATCGATCAACCGCACGTCGCGGACCGAACCATCTTCGAGTTGGTCACGCAACCGGCCATCGGCCAGGCGGCCGCCGCCGTCACCGGCGCGCGCCGCGTTCAACTCTGGGCGGCGTCGCTGATGTGGAAACCCACCGGCACCAGCAGCGCCGGCAAGGTCGGCTGGCATCAGGACCTGCAGTACTTCGATTCGATGTGGGAACCGGGCACGGAAATCATTACGGCCTGGATCGCCGTCAGCCACGTCACCGCCGACGCCGGCCCGGTGCGGTTCGTGCCGGGCTCGCACCGCTGGGGATTGCTCAATCAGAGCGAGTTTTACAATCCAACCGATGCGCCCCTCGCCATCCCGGCCGGCGCGGTCTGGCGGGAGGTCCCGGCGTTGCTGGCGCCAGGCGCGTTCAGCCTGCACCACGCGCTGACGTATCACGGCAGCGGACCGAACACCTCTCCCGGCCCACGGCTCGGCTTCGCGTTGCACCTCAGCCTCGACGACGCCCGGCCGCGCCCGCTGACCGCCGACAACCCCGGCACGCCGTACCTGAAACACCTAGGCGACCCGCAGGTCTGCCCGATTCTGTTCCACGCCGGAACGCGGAGATCCGTATGAAAGAATGGACCATTCGCTTTTGGACACCGGGCCACGCCCCGGCGGAGGACAGTCGAACATTCGGCTGTGCCACGCACGGTTTGGCGGGACCGGGGCTCTGGGTTGCCCCGACTGACGCGACACATGCCGGGTGGCCGACCCGCGTGACCGGCACGACGTTGGCCGGCACCTATGCCGGTGTGCTCGCCCAACTGGAAAAACTCCCCCAGCCACCGGCCGCCGCCGTGGTGGTGTTTGCCCGCGGCACGAGCACGGAAACTTTTCTGGAACGCTGGACCGCCCTGCTGCCCGGCGTCCCGGCGGTCGGCGGGGCGGCGGCGAGCCCCGAGCTTCGCCCCGCCGCCGCCGACGTCGCCGTGTTGCTGATTCAAGCCGGCCGGTGGCGCGCGGAAACCCTCAACGCCCACGACGCCACGCCGGTCCGCGTCGCCGTCAACTCCGCCGACCCGCGCACGCTCAGCGAACTGCGCCGGTTGCCGGACGGCGCGTGGGAAACCGCGGCGGAGTTCTACCGGGCGCGCCAGCGCGAGCACCAGGTGACTGATTGCGAATCGGTCACATTCAGCGATGCCGGCGGCCGCAACATCCACTGCAGCCTGGCCGGTGAAACGTTGCGCAGCGGTGCGAATCTGCCGCCTGATGGCCGGCTGACGTTGCGGACGGTCTCGCGCGCACAAGCCGCCGCCCGATTGGCGGAGTTCTGCGCCGTGCCCAATGCCCTCGTCTTCGGCTGCGCCGGACTGCGCAGCCTGCTCGACGCGCCGTTGCCGGTTGCGCCGGGGACCCTGGTCGGCTTCATGTTCGGCGAACTGGTGACGCTCGACAACCGGCCGCAGTTCGGCAACCTGATGGCGGCGCGACTAATGCCCGTGGAGGCGACATAATGGCCAGTTCATCATTACCGGCGGCATCAGCGCCATGGAATTCGAGCGCCTCACGACCCGTGAGGCGGTGTGCGCCTATGTCCGCGAGTTGTGCGGGCGTATGAAGCCGTATGCGCACCGGTTCATGCTCTCCGCAAGTTGCAACACACCGGTGACCGCGCCATGGGAGCGGATCCTCTGGTTCAGAGATGCCTGGCGGGAGTATGCTTGAGAAGTGAAGTGTGAAGCGTGAGAGGGTGAACTATGAATATCAGTACTTTTGCGACGAAAGATGAAATGGGGATGGCGGCGGCCGAGTGTGGCGCGGCGCTCATCCGGCGGGCGCTGGCCGAGTGCGGCGCGGCCTCGATCATCGTGGCCACCGGCGCCTCGCAGTTCGAGATACTGGCCCACCTGGTCACGGCCGAGGGCATCGCCTGGAATCGGGTGACGATCTTCCACCTGGACGAATACATCGGGCTGCCGATCGCGCATCCCGCTTCGTTCCGCCAGTATCTCTGGACCCGCTTCGCCCGGCAATTGCCCCTGCCGCCGGCGGCGTTCCACTTCATTGACGGCGAGGCCGACCCGGCGTGCGAGTGCGCCCGGCTCGGGGAATTGATCCGGCGGCAGCCGGTGGACGTGGCGTTCATCGGCATCGGCGAGAACGGACATCTGGCGTTCAATGACCCGCCCGCGGATTTCGAGACCGGGGAGCCTTACATCGTGGTGTCCCTTGACGAGGCCTGCCGGCGACAGCAACTAGGCGAAGGCTGGTTCCCCTCGCTGGAGGCCGTTCCGGAACGCGCCATCTCCATGTCGGTGCGCCAGATCCTGAACAGCGCCGCCATCGTCTGCACCGTGCCCGACGCTCGTAAGGCCGAAGCGGTGCGCCAGGCGGTCAAGGGGCCCGTCACCAACCGGCTGCCCGCCTCGATCCTGCAGACCCATCCGGAAGTCACGCTGTTCCTGGACCATCCCGCGGCGAGCCTGCTGGCATGAAGACGATGGCATATGTGGATCTCCAGGTGAACGGCTACGCCGGGGTGGATTTCAACGCGGAATCCCTGTCCCCCGCCGAAATCC
>OMJI01000264.1 GCA_900299315.1 Verrucomicrobiota bacterium
AGATCTACGGCAAGCGACCGGTGCTGATCGTGCCCATGTTCTTCGACTGCAAAGGCGCGTGCGCCCTCGTCCAAGAGAGCGTCATGCGCGCCGCCGCCAAGACCCACAACTGGAACCTCAACTACGGCGGCATTGCGCTCGTCTGGCGGGGCGGTTGCATCATCCGGTCGGCTTTTCTCGCCGACATCAAGAAAGCCTTCAAGCGCAAACCCGACCTCCAAAATCTGCTGCTCGACAAGTTCTTCAAGAAAGCCGTCAGCAGCCGGCAAGCGGGCTGGCGTCGCACCGTCATCACGGCTACCAAGCTCGGCATCCCGGTGCCCTGTATGTCCTCGGCCCTTTCCTACTTCGACGGCTACCGGAGCGAACGCCTCCCGGCCAACCTGCTCCAAGCTCAGCGTGACTACTTCGGCGCCCACACCTACGAACGCGTCGACAAACCGCGCGGCGAGTTCTTCCACACCAACTGGACAGGCCACGGCGGCACGACAACCTCCCGGGCTTACACGGTGTAATCGTGGCTGGTGAACAGTGATCCTGTCGCCCGACGAATGCTTGGCTGTGTCCTCGCTCGGTTGGGCGGACAAAGGTGGGTTGTGGGTTCTCGATACTCGCCGTGGAGAGATTTCCACCCACACGCTATCTGACGCAAGGTATCTCAGCCTTTGCGCCGGTAGTGATGACTACTTCGCCGTGATGCATCACTACCTTGGCGAGCAACTCGTCATTACCGCCCATTCGTTTACAGATCCGGTGCAGGTGATCGGTCGACTGAGGTTCAGCCCGACCGGCCATCAGTTTGAGGGTGAACCTCGGGTTTGGGAGTATCTTCCCAAGGCATACATCGGGTTCCTCAAACAACCGGCGCTCTCAGACTACCGTCTATTTCTGATCGAGCCCGTCCTGACACAAGCCGAAGTTGTTACGCTCGACTGGTACGACAACTCGTATGACAAGGACTACCAAGGATTGACCGGCGTGGTTGAAGTACCGGGGCAGGACAAGCTGATCATCTCCGTTCAACGGGACTCGCATCCGGTGTTGTATGATCTCAGCCAGCGCAAAGTGGTGAAGAAACTCTCGCTGGCCCGGCGAGCCGGTAATCCTACGTTGCGCTTCCGAAAGCACCCTTGCGAGTTGTGGGCCGACGATTACGACACGCTGCTCCGGCTCGACATCTCGAATTGGAAAGTCACCGACAAGATTGTGATCCAAGGCGCGCGCGCCGGTAGCCAACAGTTCATGGGGGCCTACGCATTCAGTCTCGACGAGTCGCTGTGTGCGGTCGCGAGGCCATTCAGCGGTGATGTGGTCGCCGTGAACACGAAGCGGTTCAGAATCACCCACACCTGCAACCTCGGTCATCAGCCGCTGACGGTCGCTTTACTCTCCGACGGAACCGTGTATGCGCGCGACTGGAAAACCGGTAGACTTCTCAAGGGCCAACTGACAAAAAAGAAATGGTTTCGATAAAAGACTATGAAACTCGAACTAAAGCAGAACTGCAAATACGCGCTCCTTGTGCCGTCGAGCATGGGTGTCAGGATTTCGCCCCCGGCAGGGCAGCCGGTGTACGCCGGCGGGACATTCGTGATGCAGGTCACAAGCGCCGAGACGAACGTCGCAAGCGTGGCGTCGTACCTCGGCCAGCCGGTCAAGGTGTTGACCGCGTTCGTCGAAGGCAGCCCCATCGCGCAGATCATCAAGGACAACCTTCGCAGCCGCGGCATGGATTACGAGGGACCCGAAATTCCGCAAGGCGGACCGTGGGGGTACCGACATCAGTTCAACATCGCCGATAGTGGTTACGGTTCACGCGGTCCACGCGTCTGGAATGACCGGGCCGGGGAGGTCGGGCGGACGTTGAACGTCAAAGATTTCGACCTCGACCGGATCTTCGCCAGAGAAGGCGTGCAGATGATGCACCTCTCCGGCTTGATCGGCGCCTTGTCCCCCGACACTGGTAAGTTCTGCCTCGAACTGGCGCGCGCGGCGAAGAAACACGGCACGCGAATCTCGTTCGACCTGAATTACCGGGAGTCGCTTTGGAAAGGACGGGAGAGCGAGCTGTCTGCCGTCTTCTCGGAGATTGCCGGCTTGGCAGACATACTCGTGGGCGGACACGAAGACTTCCGCCAGCGCCTTGGCGTCACCGGACTCGCCCCGGTAGCGGAAGGCCAGCAAACCGACATTGCTTCATTTCGAGAGATGATCCGGCAGGTGAAACAGACCTACCCCGCTGCCCGCGTCGTCGCCACCACTCTCCGCGAGGTTGTTGATGCCAACCGGCATCGCTGGGGTGCGTTGATGGCGGCCGGTGGTGATTGGTACGTTGTCGAACCGCGCGAGATCACGGTGCTCGACCGGATCGGCGGCGGCGATGGTTTTGTCGGCGGCCTGCTGTACGCGATTCTGAAGGGGTGGGAGTCGGCGAAATGGATTCAATTCGGCTGGGCCACCGGCGCGTTGGCAACGACGTTCCTCACCGATTACGCCCAACCGGCGGACGAAGATCAGATTTGGAGCATCTGGCAGGGCAACGCTCGGGTTCAGCGATGACGTATTTCTCACGCGGCTCCGCGACGGACGACATCTCGACCGCAGATAAACGGGCGGCGTTGCAGGTTTTGCGGCGACCTGCCGAGAAAGTCTTGCTCTTGCCGCCGGATCATACCCGTCTGAACTCCAATGCCGGGGAACTAACTGGGATGTTGTATGAGATGTTTTCGCCGACGGCTCAAGTCGACATCATGCCGACCATTGGGACGCATTCGCCGATGACGGCGAATCAACTCCGCATGATGTACGGCGCCAAGATTCCGTTGGAGAGATTTCTCGTTCACGACTGGCGCAAGAAAGTCCGCCATGTCGGCACCGTGCCCGGTAAGCTGATCGGCGAGTGGTCAGGCGGTATGCTCGACTACGACGTTCGCGTTGAGATCAGCCACCAACTCTTTGCCGGCTATGATTTGATTCTTTCGGTCGGCCAACTTGTGCCGCACGAAGTTGTCGGGATTGCCAATTACACCAAGAACATCATGACGGGCGCCGGCGGCCCCGACTCCATCAACAAGTCGCACTTCCTCGGCGCGGCCTTCGGCATGGAGCGGATCATGGGGCGAATCGACACGCCGGTGCGCCGGCTGTTCAATTACGGCATCCAGACGTTCTTGAAGGATCTGCCGATTGTCTATGTGCTCACCGTGATGCAAAGCGGCCAGATGCGCGGGCTATACATCGGCGACGATGACGAAACCTTCCAGACCGGCGCACGACTTTCACAACAAGTGAACATCGATTTGCTCGACCGGCAGTTAAAGAAAGTCCTCGTCTATCTCGACCCGCATGAGTTCAAGAGCACATGGCTCGGCAACAAGGCGATTTACCGGACCCGCATGGCAATGGCAGACGGTGGTGAGCTGATCATCCTCGCTCCCGGCTTGAAGGAGTTTGGCGAAGACCCCGAGATCGACCGGCTCATCCGCAAGTACGGTTACCGGGGCACGCCGGCAACACTTGCGGCGGTGAAGGCCAACCGGGAACTGGCTGACAACCTGAGCGCCGCGGCTCATTTGATTCACGGTTCCAGCGAAGGCCGGTTCCAGATCCGGTATTGCCCCGGCGCCGGTATGTCGGCCGATGCGATTCGTTCCGTAGGTTTTGAGGTCGGCAGCTTGACGGACTATCCCACGGACAATTACAAAGATGGCTACAACTCCGATGGCACCTTTTATATCAGCAATCCCGCCCTCGGTTTGTGGGCATTGAAACAACAATTCCTATGAAACTGCGCGACCAATACACCTTTGATCAACTTTCTCTCGGCGAAATCATGTTGCGACTCGACCCCGGGGAGGGACGCATCCGCACCGCCCGGTCGTTCACGGCGTGGGAAGGCGGCGGCGAATACAACGTCGCGCGCGGGCTGCGGAAATGTTTTGGGTTGAAGACGGCGGTTTGCACCGCATTTGTGGACAACGAGGTCGGGCATCTGATCGAGGACTTCATCCTGCAAGGCGGCGTCGCGACGGATTTTATTTTGTGGAAGCCAGACGATGGGATTGGGCGCACGGTACGAAATGGGTTGAACTTCACTGAGCGCGGCTTCGGTGTACGCGGCGCCGTCGGCGTGTCAGATCGCGGCAACTCGGCGGCGAGCCAGCTCAAGCCCGGTGACTTCGATTGGGAACACATCTTCGGCAAGCTGGGCGTGCGGTGGTTTCATACCGGCGGGATTTTTGCGGCGTTGAGCGAGACGACGGCGGCGTTGACGGTCGAAGCGGTCGAGGCGGCGAAGAAACATGGCACGATCGTGAGTTATGATCTGAATTACCGGCCAAGCTTGTGGAAGAGCATTGGCGGCCAGAAGAAAGCCCGGGAAGTGAACCGGGAGATCGCGCGGTACGTCGACGTGATGATCGGCAACGAGGAGGATTTCACGGCTTGTCTCGGGTTTGAAGTCGAAGGCATCGACCACAACATCACGAAGATTGAGACCGATGCATTCAAGAAGATGATCGAAAAAGCCGTCGCAGAGTTTCCGAATTTCCAAGTCGCCGCGACGACGTTGCGCGGGGTCATCACCGCCACCAAGAATGACTGGAGCGCCGTTTGTTGGCACGCCGGCAAGTTCTACGAGAGCCGAAAATATCCCGGCTTGGAAATCCTCGACCGAGTCGGCGGTGGCGACAGTTTTGCGAGCGGATTGATTTACGGCTTTCTCAAGACCGGTGACCCACAGAAAGCGGTCGACTATGGCGCCGCTCACGGCGCGCTGGCGATGACCACACCCGGTGACACTTCGATGGCGACCGTGAAGGAAGTCGAGAAGTTGATGGCCGGCGGCAGTGCCCGGGTACAGCGCTAGGAGCGACTAGTCGCTGCCCCAGTCGTCTTCCTTCACCGGCATGGCGGTTTCATCGTAGATGTGGAGGCGCAGTTCCCGGAAGGCGCCTCGCGCGAAAGTCTGTTTCCCGAAATTCTCACTGCTACCGGCAATCGCCTGCTCATCCAACTTTTCCAGCGCCAGCGTGACGGATCCGCCATCCGCAAAATAAGCGCGGATATCGCCAGCCTGCCGGCGGGCACGCTCGGCCTTCTCAGACGCAAACTCAATTTGGGCTGCACGTTCCAGCGGCACGTCCAGCGACGCAAACGCGGTGGCAAACGTGATGACGCCTTTGCTGATGCCTTTGAGCTGGCCGGAGACCTTGTCGTTGTTCAGGAACCGAATCATGTCCTCCTGCTTCGCGACCAGGGTATTGCTGTCACCCATTTCACCGTCCCAGTCGGCGACCACGATGTTATTGATTCGCATCACTCCCTGCCCTTGCGACTGGAACATCAGATACGTACCGGCCCCGGCAAAGTCGGCGGGATCAGTCCACTGTTTCACCAAGTTGCCATCCGTCATGAACGCGATCGTCCGCTTGGTCTTGTCGATGAGGATCGTGATACGCGACTTGCCGCGCTGGCTGAAGTTGTCGAGACTGGTGCTTCCGCCGAGGTTGCCGAATCCGCCGCGTCCCCGGCCGCGGTTTAATTGCACCGAGTTGCCGCCGATTTGCACCAC
>OMJI01000265.1 GCA_900299315.1 Verrucomicrobiota bacterium
CGGCACGGCCGACCTTCTTGAGCCCGTCGAGGCCAGCGGCTTGCCAAGTGGCGTACCAGCGGCTGGCGGCCCAATCGCGCCAGTTGGCGGTGCGCTTTTTCGTAGGGTATGTTCTTGGCAATCGCGGTGGCGACCACCGTGCAGTCGCAACTGTCCCGGATGGGGCCGCGCATTTTTACAAAACTGATTCGGGGCATTGCTGATGGAGAGTTTGTCGGTTGGTTCACCCAAGGCAACGAAGCAGGCTCATCAGGATCCAGAGGGCAACGCACAGCAGCACCACCACGAGGATGCCGATGACGATGCCGACGATGAACAACCCGACGGAGCGGATCAGCAGGTTCAGGATGCCGGGCTCAGTTCTTTCCGAATAGCGGTTCATCGGGGTGTTCCTCCTTTTGTTCTTGATGACGATAACGACGAGGTTGGCCAGGATGATCCAACTCCCGAGTCACATCGCGCCAGTGATGGCTCGGAGGCTTGATCGGGGCGACGAGGAACGCTTTCCACAACTCGTAGACCTCGGCGAACTCCAGCAACTCCGGCGCGCCGGGCGTGGTCGTGGCGCGGATCGAAGGACTCGACAAGATTCACCGGGTCGAAGGTCGCGTGCGGTTTGACGGTGAGGCCGGAAAGACCGGTACGAATGCGGCGACGCGTGCGCCGTTGCGGATTCAATCGCTGCCGGCAACCAAGTGGACGGATGTGCCGCTGGACGCGAAGCGCGGCTTTCGCGTGGCATTGGCGGAGGATGCGACGAACCTTTATCTCCGGTATGACGTGCGGAGCGGCGGGCCGTTGCGGAATGGCGGCACGGATTGGGAGAAGCTTTTCAAGACGGGCGATGGCGTGGATTTTCAGGTGGAGAACGCCCGGTTGTTCATCACGCGGATGAATGGTCAGCCCATCGCGGTGCTCTACCGGCCGAGCGTACCGGGGACGAAGGAGCCGGTGGTGTTCGAGTCGCCGGTCGGGAAAGTGTTGATTGATCGTGTCGAGAAACTTGATGCGAAGGTTGTGATTCGCGACCGGGCCGACGGCTACGAAGTCGAGGCGACGGTTCCGCGTTCGGTGTTATACATACAACCGCCGGCCCGCGGTGATGTCGGCGTATTGTTCGCCGATCCGACCGGCTCGAAGACGGTCATCCGGCATTATTGGGCGAACAAAGACACTTTGATCGTGGACGATTTGCCGACAGAAAGCCGGCTGTCCCCGGACAAGTGGGGCTGGTTTAGCCGGTAAGCAACGGTGCGTGACCAATGAGTGCAAGACAAGCCAAGATCGCCTGCGCTACCGCTTGATACCTCGCCGCCACAGGCTGAAATGAGTGTTCTTCGGAACTATCTTCGCCCACTCGCGTATCTTTCCCCTTCCCAACCGGAACCGGGCTGGGTAGCTTCCGCGGTATGCCACTGATTGATAAACCCCTCGCGGAACTTCACGTCTACACCGGCCGCAATCCGCGGCCGGCGGACTTCGATTCGTTTTGGGATGCCGGCCTCGCGGAGATGCGGGCGCTTGATCCGAAAGTGGAGTTGGTCCCATACCGGTCTTCGTCGACCATCGCCGAGTGTTTCGACCTGTATTTCACCGGCGTGGGCGGGGCGCGGGTGCACGCGAAGTATCTGCGGCCCAAGAAATCCACTGGCAAACACCCGGCCGTGTTGTTGTTCCACGGCTATACCGGCAACGCGGGTGATTGGTTCGATAAGCTCGCGTGGGTGTCGCAGGGCTATTCCGTCGCGGCGCTGGATTGTCGGGGGCAGGGCGGCAAATCGCAGGACCTCGGCGGCGTGACCGGCACGACGATGCGCGGCCAGATCATCCGCGGCCTCGACGACGCGCCGCAGCAGATGCTCTTTCGCCAGATCTTCCTCGATACCGCCCAACTCGCCCGGATCGTCATGCGGATGCCGGAAGTCGACCCGCAACGCGTCGGCGCCACTGGCAGTTCGCAAGGCGGCGGGTTGACGCTCGCCTGCGCCGCGCTCGAACCTGGTATCAAACTCGCCGCGCCGGTGTTCCCGTTCCTGTGCGATTACCAACGCGTCTGGGAGATGGATCTCGCCATCAACGCCTACGAGGAACTCCGCACCTACTTCCGGCAGTTCGACCCGCTCCACCAGCGCGAAGCGGAAATCTTCACGAAGCTCGGCTACATCGATTGCCAGCATCTCGCCCCGCGCATTCGTGGCGAGGTGCTGATGGCGGTGGGCTTGATGGATCAAATCTGCCCGCCGTCGACGCAGTTTGCCGCCTACAACAAGATCACCGCCCCGAAACAACTCGCCATCTACCCCGACTACGGGCACGAAGGCCTGCCGGGCCTGAGCGACACCATCTTCGAATTCATGGCGGGGTTGTAACGACTGTCTTGCCGCTGCACTGTGACCGGGATATCTTGGTGGCATGTTGGACTGGACACAGTGTCCTGCGGTTGAGCGCATCCCCGGCAAGGTGAGCGGCGAGTGGGTCTTTAGGGGTACACGCGTGCCGGTGCGGGCGCTGTTTGAGAATCTGGAAGGAGGCGCGACAGTTGCCCAATTTCTCGAATGGTTCCCCGGGGTCAGTCAGGAACAGGCGCTGACGGTCCTGAAGTACGCGGAGGCTTCGCTGGTCGAAACATCAGCCTAAAGCGGGACGCAGATGAAGATTCTTTTTGATCAAGGTGTCCCCCTGCCTTTGCGCCGCGCCTTGACCACCCATGACGTGAGCACCACGTATGAACAAGGTTGGTCCAATCTTCAAAACGGCGAGTTGCTCCGCGCCGCCGAGGGCCGATTCCACGCCTTCGTCACGACCGACAAGAACCTGCGCTACCAGCAGAATCTAGCTGGCCGCCAACTTGCCATTCTCGTGCTCCCCACCACCAACTGGCTCGAGTTGCAAAAACACCTACCGGCGATCGTGTCAGCAATTTCCGCATTGGGCTCCGGCCAGTATCAAGAGCTGCAATTCTCCTGACCGGCACGTGATGAAGCTACTCTCTGTCTCACAAGCCTCCACCGGTCATCGCCTTGACCAGTACTTGCACGAGGCAATACCGGAGCACTCGCGCTCCTTTCTCCAGAGATTGATTGCGGAGAAACGCGTCACGGTGAATGGACGACCGGCCAAGGCCAGCCACAAGATGCAGGTGGGGGAAGAAGTCGCGGTAACGATTCCACCACCGAAGCCGTTGGAGAATTTACCGGAGGCGATTCCGCTCGAAGTGTTGTTTGAGGATGCGGACATCATCGTGGTGAACAAGCCGCCCGGGTTGGTGGTGCATCCTGCCGCCGGTAACAAGGAGCACACGCTGGTGAATGCGTTGCTGCATCATTGCCGGGGTCAGCTGGCCGGTATCGGCGGCGTGGAGCGACCCGGTATTGTCCATCGGCTCGACAAGGGGACCAGCGGCTGCATTGTCGTGGCGAAGACCGATGCGGCACACAAGTCACTCGTGGAGCAGTTCAAGGGACGCGGCGTGAAGAAGATTTACCGGGCGGTGTGTCGGGGAAAATTCGCGAAGCCGACCGGGCGCATCGAGACATTGATTGGTCGCAGCGAACACGACCGGAAGAAGATGTCCACGCGCGTCACCCGGGGGCGACCGGCGGTGACGGATTACCGGGTATTGAAGCAACACGCCGATTGGGCACTCGTCGAATTGACGCTCCATACTGGGCGCACGCACCAGATTCGGGTGCACATGACGCATCTCGGCCATCCGCTCATTGGTGATGCGGTGTACGGGAAGAAATCGGAGGTTGCCCGACCTCTGTTGCACGCCTATAAACTCGGCTTCACGCACCCGGTCACCGGCAAGTTCGTGGAATTCACCGCGCCGATCCCGGCGGATTTCAAACCGTATGAATGAATTGATCGACGAGACGATTCGCGCCTTGGAGCAAATGAAACGCGCCGGCGTTACACATGTGAATGTGCGGCCGGAGACGCCGCGATGGCCGACGGTCACGTAGGC
>OMJI01000266.1 GCA_900299315.1 Verrucomicrobiota bacterium
GAAAGACTGAAGACGGTGGGGTTCGAGAATCAGCCGTCGGCTCTCGGTCACCCACGATACTCGATCGGGTTTGGACGCGACGGAGCGCGTCCCCATCAATCGTGACCGAGTCCGGCTGGTATTCTTGCCAGGGGCGGAATCCGTGGTTGAGTTTCCGTGCTTGCCGGTTCTCCTGTTAAGGATTCTAGCGCCTCCGCGCGATAAATCGCGCTACTACCAACCGGTGGTGTGAAGTGGTGTTGACCGGAAACTTCGCCAGAGCCGGTCGGGGAGAAGGCCGAGGGCAATGAGGAGGATTTGGGTAGCGTTGAAGAGCATTAGCCATTTGAACGCGGCGTCCATGAAACCGTAGCTGTGCAGGCCGATGCCGAGCATGTTCACGCCGAACCACGAGAACGCGGTGACGATGTTGCCGAAGATGGCGAGGTTCATCAGTCCGCGTTCCCGGATCAGGCCGCCCCACCGGGCGTGCAAGATCAGCGCGTTCCAGATGACGATCAGCAAGGCGCCGTTCTCCTTCGGGTCCCAGCCCCAGAACCGGCCCCACGATTGATCCGCCCAGATGCCGCCGAGCACGGTGCCGACGAAGCTGAAGAGCGTCGCGAAACAGATGATGGCGTAAACCATTTTCGTGAGGGCTTTGCCGAGAGTGACGTCACCGGTCTTGTGGCCGAGCAGCGGCGTGAAGACGCCGAGAAGAATGTACGCCAGCGCGAGCCCCCCGGCCATGAAGGTCGAGGCGTAACCGAGCGTGACCACGACGACGTGCGTGGCGAGCCAAAAATTCGTGTCGAGCACCGCGCGGAGCATTTCCATGGTGTCGCCGCCGAGCGCGAGGTTGTGGGCGATGAGCAGGGTCACGAACCCGGCCAGCCCGGCCACCGCGCTGCCGATCCCGATCCGGTAGACGCGTTCGAGCACGATGCCGAGCACGCACGCGCCCCAACCGATGAAGATGGCGGAGGAGTAGAGGTTGGTAACGGGCGGCCGGCCCTCGAGCATCATGCGGAAGATCAGCCCAGCCGTGTGGACGATGAACGCCAGCACGATGAGGTATTGGGCCGACCGGCGCAGTGATTCGGAGATCACCGGGGCGAGTCCAAACGTGAGCAGCGCCCCACCGGCCAGCACGAACGCGGCGAGGTAGATGATGGTGGCGTGGAGGAACAATTTGATCTGGTTGAAATAATATTCGGCCTCGCCCTTGGCGACTTCCCGGGCAAATTGCGGCTGCAGCCAAGCCCGGTAATTCGCCACGGCCTGATTGAATGCGGCGGAGTCACCGCGGTTGAAAGCTGTCGCGATCTGCGCGTAGAACGTGGCGGCAGGGTGAATCTCCCCGCCGCGCATCGCTTCCAACAGGCTCGCGCCGATGTTCTGCCACGCGTCCTTGTTGGCGGGGTCGGCGGGCGGGATAAGGAGCGGACGGGCGAACTTGGAGATGGTCTCGAACTCCTGCGCCAATGCCGCCAGCTTCCGCAGTGCCGCGTCGTCGCCTTGTCCACCCGACTGCTTTGCCCGGGCGGCAGCGATGCCGGGCGCAATGGCGGCTTTGTATTCCTCGAGCAGGGAGTTGAAATCCGCGGTGCCCACCGGCTGCACGCTGCTCTGCAATTCTTGATAGAGCATCACCGCGTTGGCCAGCTTCAGGACTTGCTTCTGGTAGGTCGTCCGCTGGGCGTCCTGCAACTGGTTGGCTTGCCGGCCTTGGGCGAAGATCTCGTTCACCACGGGGGCGATTTCGTTGAACGTGTAATAGCGCAGCCCGGACTTCTCGACGCCTTTGCTGCTGAGATTGAGTTCGCTGATCAACTCGGGATGGTGGATCAGGAAAATGGGCCGCGTGTCGGCCAGCTCGGGACGGAAAAAGACCTCCAGCAACCACTCGGTGGATTTCAGGTTTTTAGGATGGTGCCAGAATTTCCAGCCCGGGACTTCCTCCAACGGCACATCACCGGTGCTGCGAATCTGGAGCAGTGAATTGCGCGCAACGGAATCGAGCGGTTGGATGCGTCCGTTCAACAAGACCGGGAGCCGCCCAAACGCCGCCGCGTCGAGCGTGCCCGCCGGCTTCGGCAGCAGCACCACCACCATCTCGGTCACGAACAAAGCGAGCAACGCCCACGGTAGAATCTTCGCCAAAGTTTTCATGCTTGTTTCCGCTTCTTCGCAAACTCCACGAGGCTCTTCAGGAACTGCACCGTCAGCCCGATGCCGACCATGACGCAGGAGAAGTAGGGCGTCAACCAGCTCGGGTTGCGGACGACTTGGAGGACGGTGCCCTGGTCGTCGGTGTCGAAGCTGGCTTGGTAGTAGGTCTCGCCCTCATAGCGGAGCGGGTTGTTCATGTAGATGAGGACTTCCCGGTCTTCGCCGGTGGCCGGGCGCTGGACGCGGACGCGGCTGGAGAAATTCTTCGGGATGTCGGTGCCGGGATACCGGTCGTGCTTGAACTCGACCAGGTGCACCGTGAACGGCTTGTAGAATCGCGTGGGCCGCAGCACGAGCCGGTAGGGGCGACCGTCGTAGGTGAATTCCTGCGGCCGGTTGAAGTAGCTGGAGATGGCGAAGCTGCCGAGCGCACCACCGGGGCCGATCAACTCGACGATGCCGGAGGGCATGTCGCGTTTGTCGGTATCGGTCTCGTGCGGCATCTCGCGCCACCAGATGCCGTTGCCGAACCCGGCGGAGGTTTCCATCTGGGAGTAGCCGGGCAACGGCTTCTCGGAAGGCATCGAGTTGGGATAGTAGCGACGAATCCGCAACGTGAACGGCAGCGCTTCGTGCGTGATGTCGCCGCCGCGCTGGAGCCGGTGGCTGCTGATGGTGACCACCTTGTCGGAGTCCGCCGCGGAGGCGTCGATGACCGCGAGCTCGAAATGCCGGGAGGCTTCAGAATAATTCTTCGTCTCGCCGTTACGCAGGTGCATCGTGCTCTCGGTGGAGAACACATCGGTCAGCAATTGCCCGAACAGCAACAGCACCACGCCGAGGTGGATCAGGACGATGCCCCATTTCTTTTGACCCGGCTGGTAATAACGGAAGTGCGCGGCGAACAGGTTCACCAGCAACAGCCAGCCGATCGCGTAGCCGCCGGGGAAGATCGGGATTTTCCAGCTCGACCACGCCGGTGACCAATAGATGAAAAAGCTGCGGAAGAAATCGTTCTGTGCTTTGTAGAGCCCGAGATTTACCTGCGCGAGCGTGCCCCAGAAAACCAGAATGAGCCCGAGCGCCAGCAGCGCGACGGTCAGCTTCAGCGAAGTCAGGACCCGGTAAATCCGCGCGAACATATCAGTATTTCACCTCGCGGACGAACTGCAGAAACTCCGCCTTGTGCGCGCTCACCGCCCCCGCATCGCCCATCAACTTGTAGAACCACGCGCGGTCCGGCAACGCCACAATCACGCCTACCAACGCGGCTTTTTCGCCATTCATTTCGGCGACGGTAGCGCGTCCGGCCGCGGTTTCAATCTCCTGCAACCCGGTCGCGTCCGTGGCCGGCTCCAAACCGAGCTGTTTGCGCCAGCGATTCACATTCGGCATCACGCCACCGCCGTCGCCCGGGGCGGTACTGATATTCACCGCCGCCGCGCCCCCGGCCACCGTGAATTTCGCCACGAGGAACTGACCTGCCGGTGCGACCGCCCAGCCTGCCGGCGGATTCCACTGCGGCGTGCCCTCGGCGGATGGCGCCGCGGCCGGTGCGGCTTGGAACTGGATGGATTTCAGGAACGCGACAAAGACCGGCTTCTGCTCGGTGACGAGCGCTGGCGCGCCGGTCATCTTATAAAACCAAGTCGTCCCGTCGCGCACCTGGATTGCCGCGAGGATGCTGCTGCTTTCGCCGTCCTGCTCGTAAAGCTTGCCCGGCTGCCCCGCAATCTCGACCGGCTGACCCAGCGTGGCGAAATCTGTCTCGGAGACCGGGGGGAGTCCGACTTGGTTGCGCCACCGGTTCACATTGCTGAAATCGCCGCCAGCTTCGCCCGGCAACGGCACGATGCTCACATCCGCCTGCGCGCCCGCCGCGCCGGTCAGCTTGAATGACGCCACGCGGAAATCACCGGCCTGCTGCGGTTCCCAGCCTGCGGGCGTTACCCAGCGCACCGGCGCCGCGTTGGCAGTGGTCGGCTCGGGTGCCGGTGGTGCTTCTTTCGGGACGATGTAGACGTTGATGTCATTGCGTCCGCAACCGGCCAACAAGACCGCCGCCGTGATGAGAATTCGGAAATTCACACAGGGTTTCTACCGGCTTTGTGAAAGGGGAGCAAGCGGACAGTGGCGGTGGAAAACCGCGGCTTGACCGGGGGGGAGGGAATTGGTTAAGTCCCGCCCCATGTCGCAGATTCCCTTGGAAGATTTCTTTAATGACGTCGTGGGCAAGGCCCAGCGTGGATTGAAACTCACCGATGACCAGCTCGCCGCGAAAGCCGGGGTGCCAGTCGCCGACCTGACCGCCGTCAAAGGCGGTACGGTCAATGAGCCGGTGCTCCGCAAGCTCGCGGGGCCGCTGGGCTTGAACGCCAACGCGCTCGTCGCGCACGCCAACAAGGCTTGGTATCCGCAGCCGGTGAAGCTCGATGGGTTGGCGCAGTTCAACACGCCGTTCGAGGACATGACCGTCAACTCGTACCTCGTTTGGAACCCGAAGACGAAGAACGCCTGCGCGTTCGATACCGGCGCGGTGTCCGGGCCGATGCGGAAGTTCGCCAAGGAACACGGCCTGACGGTCAGCTTGATTCTCATCACGCACACGCACGGCGATCACATCGCGGACTTGGAACGGTTGCGCGAGGAGACCGGGGCGGAGGTGTTCGTGTCGGAGCTCGAGCCGGTGCCCGATGCGGAGCAGTTCAAGGAAGGCCGGACGTGGGACGACGGTGCCGGCATCAAGATTGAGGCGCGCAGCACCACCGGCCATTCCAAGGGCGGCACGACGTATTACATCACCGGGCTGGCGCAGCCGGTCGCGGTGGTGGGCGACGCGATTTTTGCCAGCAGCATGGGCGGCGGCATGGTCTCGTACGAGGACGCGTTGCGCAACAATCGCACGAAGATCATCACGCTGCCGGACAACACAGTGATTTGCCCCGGGCACGGTCCGTTGACGACCGTCGGGGAAGAGAAGAAGAACAACCCGTTTTACGCAAAATAATCAAAGGAGACAGAACATGGAACGTATCGGATTTGTCGGAGTCGGTCGGATGGGCGCTAACATGGCGCGGCGGTTGACGGATGTCGGTTACAAGGTCACGGAGGTGTATGACGTGCGCGCCGCC
>OMJI01000267.1 GCA_900299315.1 Verrucomicrobiota bacterium
ACTTCGCTGACCATCGACGGCATCCGGCTCGTCGTCGATAGTGGTCTCGCCCGCATTCCGCGGTACGACCCGCACCGCGGCATCAACACACTCCTCATCGAGAAGATCAGCCGCGCCAGCGCCGACCAACGCGCCGGCCGCGCCGGGCGCACCGCTCCCGGGCACTGCGTGCGGTTGTGGACGCAGCGCGAACACGAAGCCCGTCCCACCCAAGAACTACCGGAGGTTAAGCGACTCGACTTGGCCGAGGTTGTCCTCACCTTGAAAGCCTCGGGCGTGGAGGACGTGAAGTCCTTCCGCTGGCTGGAACAACCGGATCCCAAGTCGCTCGACCGAGCAGAGACACTCCTCGAAGACTTGGGCGCGCTCGACCATCATCAGCAAATCACCTCCACCGGCCGCCGGATGCTCGCGTTCCCGCTGCACCCCCGGTACTCCCGGATGTTGCTGGCGGCGCATGAACTGGGTTGCGTCCGTCCTGTTGCTTTGATTGCGGCCCTCACGCAAGGCCGAGATCTTCTCATCCGCAACCAAGGCCGCAATGTCCGGGATTCCCGCGACGAGTTGTTCGGCGACGAACACGATTCCGATTTCTTCGTGCTGATGCGCGCCCACCGGTATGCCGAGCGGAACGGATTCAACGTGGAGCGTTGCCGCAAACTCGGCATCCACGCCCAAAGCGCCCGGCAGGTCGGGCCGCTGTTCCAGCAGTTCATCGACATCGCCCAGCGCGAGAAGTTGGATGTCGCGGAGAAACCGGTCAGCAACGAATCCATCCAGAAATGCCTGCTCACCGGCTTCACGGACCATCTCGCCCGCCGGCTGGATGTCGGGACGTTGCGATGTGAGATTGTCCACCATCGCCGGGGCCTCCTCTCGCGCGACAGCGTCGTCAGCGCCCCGCTCTTTGTAGCCGCCGAGGTGGCGGAAGTCCAAGGCAAAGACCTCAACGTGATGCTCAGCCTGGCCACCGCCGTGAAAGAGGAATGGCTGCGGGAGATGTTCCCGGAGGACTTCGAGGAAACCAGCCAGGCCGTCTACGATCCAACTACCCGGCGCGTCTTTCGCGAAACGGCGCGCAAGTTCCGCGACCTCACACTGGAGGCCAAACGCACTGACGACGCCTCACCGGATGAAGCCGCCCGGTTGCTGGCTACCAACTGCGAGTTACCGGAATGGAACGAGGCGGTCGAACAATGGATTATCCGCCTCAACTGTCTGGTCGACTGGCTGCCGGACTTGAACCTTCCGCGTATAACGGAAGCCGACCGGCAGACGTTGAAGGAACAAGCCTGTCACGGTGCGGTGAGTTTCAAGGAGATCAAGGATCGGCCGGTGTTACCTGTCGTGAAGGGCTGGCTCTCCGGTCAGCAGCAGGCGTGGGTCGAGCAGTTCGCGCCCGAGCGGATTGAATTACCGGGCGGTCGACGGGCGAAGATTACCTACACTCCCGGCAAATCCCCGACCGTCGCCGCCCGGATTCAAGACCTGTACGGTGTGAAGGAGGGACTCTGGATTGCGCAACGTCGCGTCGCGCTCACCATCGAAATCCTCGCTCCCAACCAGCGCCCCGTCCAAGTCACCAGCAACCTCGCCGGCTTCTGGCGCGACCAGTACCCCAAGCTCAAACAAGAGCTCCAGCGTAAGTACCCGAAGCACGAGTGGCGTTAGTGGACAAAGTTCGGCATGTGTCGCGGCAACATGACCGTTGTGCTGCTGGTTGTCGGGCCGAGCTTGCCCAGCAATGCCGAGAAGTCCTCCTGCCGGCGTTTTAAGTCGGCGAAACTGCGGGAGGTTGTCGGCACTACCGGATCGGGCACTGTCACACCGGTCAAGAAGCCTGCCAATGCAGCCGGTTGCCCGAGCCGCAGCGGAAGCTGGTTGCCTTTCGGAAAACCGATTTGCAGGAACGCAGCGCCGGTCTCCGTGCGATGGCATCCGCCGCAGGTATTGAGCGCGAAGGCTTGCCGCGCATCGTTGTTCCGGATACCAGCCGCACTCCACGGCACATCGTAGAACGGCGCGACCAGATCGATCGCCGTGAATGTGCGGTTCGACGAGTTGGGAAAGTCGCTCAGTCGGAACGGCCCGGCCAGCGCGGAAGCGCCCTCGTTGGATTCGGACAACAGAAACGTACCGGCCAAGAGGGCGGTCTCATTGTCGTTGATGAGTTGCGCCAGCGCGGGCGTGCCGTTCAACGCCAAGATATCCGGCGTCACCGCTACCGGGTTGGGACGCAAGCCGGTGGGGGTCAGGGTAAACTCGCGCAGTTCCCACGGCGCGCCGAGTGCCAGTTCGTTGGAGCGAATCTGGTTCAGCGCATTCCCATTCGCCTTGCCGGGCGCTTGACCGCGATCGGTGAAGCGACGCGTAACACCTTCGAGCGCGCGGAGGTAGTCGGGACTCCCGACCGAGAACCGGCCGAGCCCCGCCCAGCGTTGGGCCCAATCGCGAAGTTGGTCGGTCGTTGTGGCCACCAACTCATACTCGAAGATGACCGTGAAACCACCGGCCGCATCACCGGCGAGCGGCGGCAGCGGTTTGCCATCGGGCCCGAGGACGCCAAACACGAAGCGCCCTTCACCGCCGGTATAGACCTGAGTGCCTTCATGCACGCGGAGGTCCATGCGATTGACGATGGCAAGGAGTTTGAACGGCGCTTTGGTGAGGTCGAGCCGCACTCCGCCGCTGGCTTTGAGCCAAGGATCGATGACGAGTTGCCGGATACTCGGCCGGGCTGCGGCAACGTGACCGTTGACCAGTTGATCGCGCTCCCACGTTTGCAGCCAACGGAGAACGAAGTCCGACGGGTTCTGGTTCCCCGCCATGTTTTCGATGAGGTACTTGAACGTCCACGTGGCTTGTGGACCGTTGCGTGGATTCGTACGGATCGGGTCCTCGACGACTCGCAGGTCGGTGATCATCAGTTGGGAACCGATGTCGACCGGCGGGTTGAGTTGGGCTTGCGCGGCTACGGCACTGGCAAACAGCCCGGCAACGAGCAGACTACGACTAAGGCGATGCGTCATGGCATTCTCCTTTCGGTGTGTTGGGTTTGGGCGGCGATTATTCGCCGCCGTTGTCAGGATGCGGCGGACGCTGGCCACCGGGCTGCGACATCCCGGGACCACCGGGCGGCATGTTGCCTCCCGGGCCGCCCATCGAGGGGCGGCGCATCTGCCGTTTGAGATCGCGTAGTTTGGTCAACTGCTCCGCGGTGAGAATGTTCTTCATCCGCACCATGGTGCCGACGTGCAGACGTTTCACTTCGCTTTCGATGCTGAGAAGCTTGTCGAACTGGGCCAGCACGGCTTTCTCGTCCGGCTTGTCCTGTTTCATCAACTCGCCGAGCGCTTCCGCCTCGGCGCTTTGCTGCCATTGCAGATCGGTGAACTTGCCCATCGTCTTCTGCATCTCGGCGCGAATGGCCGACTGCTGGTCCGCGGTGAGACCAAGGGATTTTTGGTTTTGCATGATCAACTCCGGTGGGAAGAAGTGATCCCCCATCGGGTCGCCTTGTGGCGGGCCCTGTTGCGCCCAGGCAAGTGAACTGACAGCGATCAACGCGGCACAGATAAGTTTCATAGAGTCTCCTTTGAAGTTGCGGTGTCTTGAAACCACGCATCGGATTTTGTCGTCACGGATTCACCCCAAGGCGTCGACGTTGTCGGCAGGAACGAATCCGAGGACGCGCGCCAGTTGCTCAACTGCGCCCATTGCGTCACATCCACGGCCGGTGGGCGCGACCACAACCACCACGCCGCCAGCACGACGACAGCCGCCAGCGCCCCGGCAAGCCGGAGCCACGGCATGCCGACCGGCTCACTGGCCGACCGGACTACCAACCGCGCAAAGCCCGGTGCGCGCTGCGCGTCTTGGGCCTTCAACTCACGGAAGAGTTGCTGGACTTGTTTTTCGTTCATGGAATAACTCAGATGCTGCAAGCCAAGTGCGAAGGCGATCCTTGCCGCGCGCGTAATGCGTCCGGGCGGAACCGAGCGAGACGCCCATCACGGAGGCCGCTTCCTCAACGGTCAGTTCCTGATAGAACACGAGGTGCAGCACTTCGCGCTGGCGCTCCGGCAATTTTGCCAGCGCCTGCCGGAATGCCTGCAACCGCTCGGACGATTCGAGTGTGCGATCGGCTTCGACGGTGACCGGCTGCTCGCGTTTGTATCCGCGCAACCGCAGGCGGCGGAGCCAATGCCGGCGCCGTTCGTCCAGCGCCGTCAACCGGATCACCGCGAACAGCCACGTCTTGAAGGACGATTGCCCATCGTACCGGGCTCGACCTTCCAAGATTTTGAGATACACGGTTTGCAACACATCCTCCGCTTCGTCCGCCTGCCGTGCACAGCAGCTCAATGCCCACCCGAAACTGAGTTCGTGGTGCCGTTCGAGTTGCTCTCGCAGTTCGGCTTCATCCATTGGTTTCGTTCGTCCCATTGGTCGTTTGCCGAGGTCGATTATATGACAACCCAGCCGCAACCGCTTGATTTTTCAAGTCTTACCCCCTAGAAACTCCCCCATGAACAACGGACATCACTGGCATTTCTTTCGCGCGGGTGGCTTCGATCAGGTCAAAATCCAAAGCGGCAGCGACCTCGCTCAACTCGACAAGCTCGACCAAAAACTCTGGGTTGCCCTCGCCTGCCCCACGCGTGGACTGGAGTTTGATACCAAGACACTCGATCTCATCGACACCGATAAGGACGGCCGGATTCGCGCCCCGGAAATCATCGCTGCGGGTAAGTGGGCCACCGGCTGTCTCAAGAACCCGGACGACCTGTTGCGCGGCTCGAGTTCGTTGCCGTTGAGCGCCATCAACGACGCCGCACCGGAAGGCAAGCAGCTCGTCGCGTCGGCCAAACAGATCCTCCGGGACCTCGGCAAGGCGGACGCCACCGCAATCTCCGTCGAGGACACACTCGACACCACCCGGATCTTCGCCCAAACCAATTTCAACGGCGACGGTATCATCCAGGTCGACGCCGCCAGCGATGACGCGACCAAGGCGGTCATCAACGATATCATGGCCTGCCTTGGTTCCGAGACCGACCGGAGCGGCAAGCCCGGTATCAGCCAAGCCAAGCTCGACCAGTTCTTGGCCGAAGCCCAAGCCCATACCGGCTGGTGGAAGAAGGCGGATAGCGACAAGACCCTGCTCCCGCTGGGCGAAGCAACACCTGCCGGGGCGGCCACCATCAAGGCCGTGAAGGCCAAGGTGGACGATTATTTTGCACGCTGCCGGCTCGCGGCCTTCGACGCCCGGGCAGTCGGCGCCTTGAACCGCGCGGAGACGGAATACGCAGCGCTGGCTGCCAAGGACATCTCCCATACCGCGACGGAGGTTTCCGGCTTCCCGCTCGCCCGGGTTGAAGCTGGTCGGCCACTGCCGCTCGTCGGCCCGGTCAACCCGGCGTGGGCCGATGCGTTGAAGGCGTTGCAGCAGCAAGTGGTCAAGCCATTGCTCGGCGACAAGCCCGAGATCACCGAGAGCGACTGGGCGACGATCCTCAGCAAGTTCACCGGCTACGAGGGCTGGGCAGCAAGCAAAGCCGGCGCAACCGTGGAGAAACTCGGCAGCAAGCGTCTGTCGGAGATTCTCGCCAGCAACGCCAAGGACGCGATCACCGCGCTTATCGCGAAGGACAAGGCACTGGAGCCGGAGTTCAATGCGATTGCCGCCGTCGACCGGCTGACGCGGTATTACCGGGATCTGGTTCCGCTGTTGAAGAACTTCGTCTCCTTCGAGGATTTCTACAGCCGGCAGGCCAAGGCGATTTTCCAGACCGGCACCCTGTATCTCGACCAGCGCAGTTGCGAGTTGTGCCTCGGCGTGGAAGACGCCGGCAAGCACGCCACGATGGCCGCGTTGGCCGGGGCGTATCTGGCCTACTGTGACTGCGTGCGCAAGGCCACCGGCGAGAAACGCGTGATTGTCGCGGCATTTACGGGCGGCGATTCAGACAATCTGATGGTCGGCCGCAACGGTATCTTCTACGACCGGCAGGGCCGGGACTGGGACGCGACGATCACCAAGATCGTCGACAACCCCATCAGCATCCGGCAGGCGTTCTGGGCGCCTTACAAGAAACTGGTGCGCATGCTCGAAGAGCAAGTTGCCAAGCGCGCCGCGGCGGCGGATGCCGCTTCCACGGCGAAGATGCAATCCGCTGCAACGGCCACCGCCACTGCGGATCAAAAGCCACCGGAGCCGCCCAAGAAGATCGATACCGGCACTCTCGCCGCCATTGGCTTGGTGCTGACGACGTTGCTGGCCGCGTTGGGTGGAATCTTTGGCGCGTTCGCCAAGCTGCCGATCTGGCAGGTGCCGCTGGCGATTGCCGGCATCATGCTGGCCATCTCGATTCCGTCGATGGTGCTCGCGTGGCTGAAACTGCGGAAGCGTAACCTCGGCCCCATCCTCGACGCCAACGGCTGGGCCATCAATGCCAAGGCGAAGATCAACCTGCCCTTCGGCGGCTCGCTCACCGGCGTCGCAATGCTCCCGGCAGGCTCGCATCGCGACTTGCGTGATCCATATGTCCAGAAGCACACCGGCCGCAATTGGTTCATGGTGGTGCTCCTGCTCATCCTGTTGGCGGCCAGCGCGTGGTACTTCGGGCTGGTCGAAAAGGTCTTGCCGGGCGTGCTGCCGAAATCGAGCTGGGTCAAGGGCTGCGAACAGCAGGCTGGTCCGAGATAGCCAAAGAAAAATCCCCCGACTGCGTGAAGCAGTCGGGGGATTGGGAATTCGCGAGGAGTTTACTTCGCGACGACGTTCTGGGCCTTGGGACCCTTCGGGGAATCGACCAACTCAAATTCCACCGCTTGGCCTTCTTCCAAGTTCTTGAACCCATTGCCACCGATGTTCGAGTAATGCACGAACACGTCCGGGCCGCCATCCTGCTGGATGAAACCAAAACCCTTCTTCGTATCGAACCACTTCACTTTTCCTGATGCCATAACTTCCTTTCCTTCTCCTTTAATCAGTCCGGCCTAGCGAAAACGCCGCTCCGAGACCTTCGGAACGGCGTCGCACTCCAAAGACTTCGCGCGGAGTATAGGCAGGGGCGAAAGGCTGTCAATACTGGAAATGAGGAACGAAAGTGTGCCTCAAATTCAACCGTAAACACCCGCCAAGCCTCAATTTCCGTGGAATTCAGCCGTGGCATCACGTCTGCTAAAATGTCTTCTCGAACATGAAACCTGAGCATCAACCCAAGCCAAAGTCCCAAACCGGTGACTCCCTGGAATTCAAAGCCATCCTGTTGGTGGACGACGACAAGCAACTGGCGGCGACCCTGCAGTGGATTTTGGCCGATGAGAATTTCCTCGTCGATGTGGCCCATGATGGCGATGAAGCGCTGCTCAAGGTGAAAGCCAACGAATACGACGCCGTGATCTGCGACGTCATGATGCCCAATTTGCGCGGCGACGAGTTCTACCTCAAAGCCCGCGAAGTCCGCTCGTACCTGAGCGACCGGTTCATCTTCATCACCGGCTTTGCCGCCGACCCCAACATCAATCTCTTCCTCACCCGCAACGACGTGAAGTACCTCGTCAAACCGTTCCCGGTGCAAGGTCTGATTGATTGCGTGAAGCAGTTGCTCGCCTAGGGCAGCAACTCACCGCGCACCAAATCCTGCCGGGTTTCACGCCGTCGGACGAGCTGATACTTCCGGCCCTTCACAAGCACCTCAGCCGGGCGACCGCGCGAGTTATAGTTCGAGGCCATCGCAAATCCATACGCTCCGGCGCTCATCACCGCCAAATACTCCCCGGCCTCCACAACCGGCAGAGTTCGTCCCTGCGCAAAGAAGTCACCGGACTCGCAAACAGGGCCGACCACATCCACCTTGGCCTTCGTACGCTTCCCAGCCTTGACCGGCTGGATTTCATGGTAGCTCTCGTAGAGTGCCGGGCGAATCAAATCGTTCATCGCGCCATCAATGATGACGAATCTCTTTACCGGTGTCTGTTTCACGTAGAGGACTCGGGTCACGAGCACCCCGCCGTTGCCGACAATAAACCGACCGGGCTCCATCAAGATCCTCAAGCCGCGCTTGCTGGCCTGCTTGAGCAATGGCTTCACCGCGGCGGCGAATTGTTGCGCGGTGGGCGGCGTCTGGTCCTTGTACCGGATCCCCACTCCGCCGCCGATGTCGAACGACCGCAACGTCTGCGGCGCCAGTGTCTGAACTTTCTCTACAAGCGGCAACATCTTCTTGATCGCCAACACGTACGGTCCCGTCTTGGTGATTTGCGACCCGATGTGCATTTGCACGCCACGGATTTCCACGCCACGAAGCCGGGTTGCCTCCCGGTAGACCTTCAACGCGCGCTCGATGCTGATGCCGAACTTGCTCTCTTCCTTGCCGGTCGAGATGTAATGGTGTGTGTCAGGATCCACATGCGGATTCACGCGCACGGCTACCGGCGCGCGCCGCCCCATCCGGTACGCCACATCCGACAAGAACTGCAACTCAGCCTCGCTCTCGACGTTGAAGCAGTAAATCCCCTCCCGGAGAGCGTACTCGATTTCCTCGCGCGTTTTCCCGACGCTGGAGAACACGCACTTCGCCGCATCGCCACCGGCCTGCTTGACCCGGTAAAGTTCCCCGCCGCTGACGATGTCAAAGCCGGCACCCACCCGTGCGAGCGACCGGAGGACGGCGAGTGTGCTGTTGGCCTTCATCGCGTAGCAGATCATGTGATCCAGCCCACGAAACGCCTTGTCGAGCGCCTGATACTGCCCGACGATGTGCGACTCGCTGTAGACGTACAGCGGTGTCCCGAATTCCACCGCCAACTTTCGCAGCGGCACATCTTCGCAGCACAACTCACCTAGCCGGTATTGAAACTCATTCATTGTTCGCCTCTCCTCAAAGCCATTTCACCAATTTGTCCACAATCCCCGCCTCACAGACCGGGCCGAACACTGCCCTGACCCGCCGCTTCGCGTCCTCGCGCGAGAACGGCACGGTGTACTTCTCGATCGTCCAATCCGCGTGATTCAAAATCAAAAACTCTGCGGCGCCCTTCTTCTTTGTCGGGAACCCCACCGAGCCCGTCCCCAACCACGCCCGCTCATCAGGCCCCAGCCGCAACGGGTCGCCATCCTTGCCACCGTGTTCGCAGGCCGTCATCGGCGTCAACATCACCGCGCCACCGGCTTGCACCTCGCCGCGCATCGTATGCGTGTGGCCGTAGAACGCAATGCGGCCCCCGTGGGCCGTCAGACTCGCCAACTCCCGCGAGGCATTTTGCGTGGCGCGATGATAGTAGCCGCTGCCCGGAGCCGCCAGCGAATCATGCGTCAGCCAGATCCCTCCGTCCACCTTGGCGACCGGATGACCCGAGGCGAGAAAAGTCATCGCCCACTGCTGGCCGCGCACCACTTCGATCGTCCATTCCAACGTGGCCACCGCCTCGGGACCGAACCCGCCCGGCTCGCAGTCGCCGCGCGCGACCACGTCATGGTTACCGGCCACCCAAGCCATCCGCTCGTCCCGGTAAAGCGGCGCCAACCGCTCCAGGCATTCCAACGGCTCCGGCCCGTAGCCAACGAGGTCCCCAACGAACAGATACGCATCCACCCGGTGCCGGTCGCCCGCGGCCAACACCGCGTCGAGCGCCACCAGATTTGCGTGTACATCGCCAAACACCAAATATTTCATCTTGTCTTCTCTGCCAGCAACGCTGCTCCGATTACGACTACTTTCTCGCCCAACTTCGCCGGCACGATCCGGTAGTTATCCCGGTAAGGTTTGAACACCAGCCGGCGGGCGGTCTCCCGCATCGGCCTGAAAAACTTGTCCCCGGCCAACGCCACACCTCCGCCGACAACGACGATGTCCGGGTTCACCAGCGCAATCGCATTCGCCAGCATCGCCCCGACACGCCGCCCGGCCTCCGCCACGGTGCTCACGCCGCGCTCAATCGCCCGGCCCGACGCCACCTCTTCCAACGTCCGGCCATTGGACAGCCGCAGGTGGCCAAACTCCATCGCTCCGTACCGGCCGTTGTACAACTTGCCATCCACCACCAACGCGCCACCGATGCCGGTGCCCACGTTGAAATAAAACACGCGCGCCGTGCCCCGACCGGCTCCGAGCCGCGCCTCGGCCAAGCCGGCACAGTTCGAATCATTCTCCACCACGGTCGGTAACTTGAACCGCCGCTCAAACCAACGCTGCAACGCAAACCCGCTCCAACCGGCCACCTGATGCGAGGTCACGACC
>OMJI01000268.1 GCA_900299315.1 Verrucomicrobiota bacterium
CCGCGTGTACCTGACCGGCCTGAGCATGGGCGGATTCGGGACGTGGATGCTGGCGTTGCACGCGCCGGAACGTTTCGCGGCCATCGCGCCCATTTGCGGGGGCGGCATGGCATTCCTCGCCTACCGGCTGAAGAACATCCCGACGTGGGCCTTCCACGGCGCCAAGGACACCGTTGTCCCGCTCGAACAATCCCAAGAAATGGTCGATGCGCTGACCGAGGGCGGTGGCAAAGTAAAGTTCACCGTCTATCCCGAGGCCGGTCACGATTCGTGGACGGAGTCCTACGCGAATCCCGAACTCTACCGGTGGTTGCTGAAACAACGCCGTAAACTGTAGGCCGACACTGTGTGTCGGCGCCGAACTAACGCCGACTCACAGTGTCGGCCTACACCGACTTGCCTGACAAGAAGTTGACGTCGACCTTCACACGCACTCGCTTGCCGGAGTCCGCGATCAGATCCACGCCGGCCTTCGTCTGCTCGATCTTGGCCACGCGATCGAAGCCGGTCGGAATCGCCGCGACGGCCATGATGTAATTGATCGTGGTCGGCTTCTTCGGGTCGAGCTGGAGACAGGTCTGATAGCCGCGCTTGGTGAACGGGTTTGAGCCAAGGCTCTCCGGCAGCTCACCGGACAAGTACGTGCAGACCTCTTCCAAACCCATCACGTCCACGTGCCGGCCATTCCACGGCGGCATGTGCCGGCCACCGTTTGTGATCCAGAACACCGTCTCGCGCAACACGCGCGGGTCCTTGAGCGCAAACCAGACGAAGCGTTCTTGCGGAAATGTCACCGCCGTCCAAGCAAACGGCAGCCGGTCGTCCGCCACCAGTTGCACGGCGTCCTCGAAACCGCGCCGCGCCGGGTACCGGCTCAAGTCGGCTAACTCGCCGGTGATCATCGGCACCCGCTCCAGCGTGCGGAACTCAGCGCCCGGCTTTAGAATCGAATAGCCGCCGTTCTCCGGCCGCTCGAATGCGCCGTCGAAGACCTGCCCAAACACAAACCGGCTCGTCGAGACGCGGCCCGGCGACCGGAACTTCAACATCGCATGATGCCCGGGATTCATCCGTCCCTTCATCTGCGAGATGACGTGCCGCTGATAAATCGCCGTCTGCCCTTCGCGCAGCTCAATGTGCTTGTCCACGCGACCCGGTCGGACATTCGTCCGCAAGCTGACGTGCAACTTCCCCGGCGCAGCCGATTCCAATTTCCATTTCGCATTCGCGACCTCGCCGTGCAGCGGGTGCTTCTCACCCCGGTAAGGCGTGGTGTTTCCGCCGAATGGCATGCAGAGAAAATCCCCGCGGAGAATCCGCAGGATGGCCGGCATGGACTTGTCCAACTTCTCATTCCACCACGGCGCGACGTGAAACGGCGCGACCTTGCGCCCGCCGAGCTGGAAAGTTACCGGCCCCAGATGCCCCCCGGTCTGCGTCAGGTACCCTTCCACGTTTTTCGTCGCGATTTTCCACGACGCCTGTCCGAAAACTTTTTTTGTCTGCATGCCGACCGTCTACCAAACCCCACCCCGGCTGTCAGCCGCGGAATTCCCGGATGGCTTCGAACATCGCGACGATGTTCGCGGGGGGGATGTTGGCCATGATGTTGTGGACTTGTTGGAAGACGAAGCCGCCGCCGGGGGCGAGTATCTCGAGCTGCTGGCGGACGTGGTCGTGGACGACGGCGGGCGTGGCGTTGGGGAGAATGTCGCGCGTGTCGCAGCCGCCGCCCCAGAACGTAAGGTCGCGGCCGAAATCGCGTTTCAAGCCGGCGGCGTCCATGCCGTGGCAGGTGATCTGGACGGGGTTGATGGCGTCGAGCCCGGCATCAATCAGGTCGGGCAACAACTCCCGGACACCGCCGCAGCAGTGGAGCATGACTTTGACGGGGGCGAGTTGCTTGGCGCGTTGCCACATCCGGGCGTGGTGCGGCTTGAAAAACTCCCGGTACATCGACGGCGAGATTTGCGGGCCGGTCTGCATGCCGAGATCGTCGCCGAAGAGAATGACATCGATGTTGGAGCCGACTGCGCCGAGGAACGTCTCCAAGTTGCGGAGATGCATCTCGACGAGCCGGTTGAGAAAATCGTGCGCCTGATCGGGTTCACCGGCCAGCAGTTCGAGGAAGCCGTCGTTGCGGTAGAGGAACTGGCCGCACTCGAGCAGATTGCCGCCAAACAAACCAATGATGGCCCGGGAAGTCTCGGCGCGGAGTTTTCTGGCACCGGCCGCGAGGGCTTGCCGACCGGCTTCGCCGGCGACAATTGGGCCGGGAGGCGAGTGAATCGCGGTCCACATGCATTCCGCAAACGCGTCGGCGATGGCTTCGTGATGCGGCGGGTCGTCGAAGAACGGATAGTAGGTCTGCTCAAAGTAGAGCGCGCCGTCCGGCATCTGGGCAATCACGCGACCGGTGCGCGACTTGATGACCCACCGGCCCGGTTCGCGTTCCGGCAAGGCCCACGCCGGCATCTGGCAGGGCGTGCCATCCGGTAATTGCCAGTCGGCCCAGTGTTGCGGTTCGCGAGCGAAGACGCGACCGAGTTCGATCGTGTCGATGCCGAAAAGGTCGAGCACATCCTCGTCGAGCACGGCGAGTTGCTGGACCGGGTCGTAGACGCGGATGGGTTTCGGCGGCAGGCCGAGGTGTTTGCGAAGCTTGGCGTAGGCGATGGCTGCCATGCCGGACGAGCGGTGGCCGGAGCAATCGACCGGCACGCGGTCGGGTGTGGTGTGGTTCAGGGAAGCAAGGACGCGTTCGCGGGAGTTCATATTTTATCAATCCATGTGAAAGACTTCTTCCATGTTGCTCCACCATTCGCCCCGGGCGCGGTCGCGGAGCGGGATCTGGCAAGGCTTGCAGTAGTCCCACCACTTCTGTGTGAGCGGGTCAGCCGCCATCTTCGCCATGTCGGCGGCGAAGTTCTTGCCGGTATATTCGAAGTAGCTGAAGAGGTAGTAACGCCCGGCCACCTTGCGCAGGTAAATCGAGTAGTTGCGGAGGTGGCACTGCCGGATCATCCGCAACACGCCCGGCCAGACGGCGGCGTGGAGTTTCTTATATTCTTTCAGTTTCGCGGGGCGCAACCCGATGATGGAACCGTAGCGTTTCATGCGGCGAGTCTCTCCTCTTGGATGGGGTAACGTCCGTATTCGCGGACGAGTTGGACGATGTAATCGTAGGTGTGACCGGACACGTCACTGGCGACGGAGTGATCGGATTGGAAGACATAACCGCCCCCGCGCGCCGCCCGCAGCCGGTGGAGCACCTCGCGGCGGACCTCGGCCCGGTCGCCGCGTTCCCAGACGCGGATGTCGCTGTTGCCGCAGAACGCGAGCCGGTGACCGAGTTTTTTTCGCAACGCGACAACGTCGAGATCGGCCTTGGCTTCGAGCGGGTTGTAGGCGTCGAGGCCCATGTCGATGAAGTCGCTGAGGATGCAGTGGACGTTGCCGCAACCGTGATAGATCACCGGCAGTTTGTGCCGGTGGCACAGCTCGATGATCGCCTTCACGGTCGGCTTGAAATACTGGCGCCAGTAGTCGGGCGAGAAGAACATCCCGTTCCGGTAGGCCACGTCGCCCCAGATGACGAAGCCGTCGAGCAACCCACCGGCTGCCTCAATCTCGGCTTCGGCGCACTTGTAGTAAAACTCGCCGATGCGGAGCAACTGTTTACCGAAGCGTTCCGGGTACTCGCCGATCCACATCATCGTGTTGAGTTGACCGAGCATCCGCGTGACGCATTCCGACGCCTCGATCATGCTGCCGTAAACCGGGAAGTCCGGGTGCAACGACTTCACCGTCTCGATCCACGGCCCGGTATTCCGCTCGAAACCGTCCCCCACCCCGGCAATCTGGTTGTCGCCCCGGCCGAAATACCGGCGCCGATCCCGGGGATCATCAAACTCAAACGCCTCAAGTTTCTCGATCGTGTCCGTCTCCCAACTCACCTGCTCGGGCATCGGCAGGTCGAACCGTTTGCGGATCGTCGTCTCGAACCCGGTGCGCACCACGACCTCCTCGCCGTCCTGTTTCAACGTGACGAAGTTCATGATGTGCGGGTCCATGTTCGGCACCGTCACAATCCAATCGAGGTCGTAGTGGTAATAAGGATTCGCGTCCGCCGGCAAGCCGAGGTCCTGCCGCCAGCGGCGGATGAATCCGCCCCAAAAGAAATCGCTGATCGGCACCCGGTCGGTTTCTTGGTGCCGCAACGCCTTGTTCATCCGGTCGAGCTTGGCCAGCGTGCCGGGTTTCCGTCCGCCCCCGCCGGTCTTGCCGACGGTATTGAACATGCCCATGACTGTCTCCTCGCGATTAGAGCTTGTGCGCTTCGGGTAACTTGGCACCCGCGCCATCGGGCAGACCGTCGCGGAAGGTGCCGAACCATTTATCCAGCGGGATGGTGGCCTCGCCGTAGTTGCACTCGAAGTAACGGTGGTGAAGGTAATGGAAATACGAGCCGGTGGGAAGCCTGCCGTTGAGAATCGGCCCTTCAAAACCGTGATGTCCACCCGCCGGCGTCAGCGCCGTGTGTTGGGAGTTAAACAGGAAATGAATCGGATGCGACGGCACGACCCAGTGGATCAGCACCACGCTGAAGTAGAACAGATGCTCCACTGGATGCATGGAGAGGCCGGACCACGGGCCGGGATTGACGTTCTTGTGGTGGAGATAGTGGACGTACTTGTAGAGCGGCTTCCAGTGAATCGCCCGGTGGATCCAGTAGAAGTGAAACTCGCGCCAGAACGGAATCAGGCACAACCACACCGCGCAATAGACCGGCTGCTCCCGCCAACTCACATATGGTACTTGCTGATTCGCCGCCGCCCACATATACCACACCTCGTAAGCTGTCCAGATCGGCACGCCGCTGACACAGCTCCAGAAGATGTTGTCCTTGAGTTGGTCCTTGAACGTGAAATTCCGGTCGCCCGTCCGCAACCAACGCGGGTCGTACTTCCGCTCCGTCCCTTGAGCCTTGAAAGTGTACAGCAACAAATGCCAACCCCCGGCCACCAGCCAGATCAAAACGAAATTCCGCAGGGCCATCTGGCCAATCCAATCCCACCGCAACTCCGCGCAGCGCGTGAGGTCCGGCTGGAAATAGAACCAACACACCATCGTGATCAGCAGGTACACCGAGTTCCACGGCCACAGGAATCCCGGATACGACAGCAACCACTTCGCGAAATCTTTCAGCCGGGGCGGCCAGAAGAAAATCGGCGCATACCTGACCGGATACGAGGGACGCCATTCACCTTTGGCAGTGCGAATACCAGCATCGTTAGCCATGGTGCGAGAATACCCGGCCACGCCCGAAGTGGGAATGGAGGATTTCCCAGATGAGATGGACTTTTTTCCAGCAACCCGCCACACTCCCGACGTCGTGAGCAAGCGCATCGAAGATACCGGCCCCACGCTGCGCCAGTTGCTGGCCGAACTCCACCGCAAAGGCCAGCGCCTCGAAGACGCCCCGGTGCGCGTCGTCCGCGAAGCCCAGAAACGTGGCTTCCCGGACATGCGCTCCATCATATTGCCCCAGCCGCTCATTCGCGATTCGCTCCGGCAACCCCTCCTCCGCGACCTGCTCGTCACGCGCATTGGCTACTGTCGCCGCGCGGCCGGGCATTACATTCCCCGTCCCGAGGGCAGCCTCGACCACATCCTGCACTACTGCGTGGCCGGTAAAGGCTGGCTGCGAATGGCCGGTCAGGAATGGATTATTTCACCGGATACGATGTCCTTCCTCCCGCGGGGAGAACCGCACAGCTATGGCGCCGATACCCGGCAACCGTGGTCGATCTACTGGATCCATTTCACGGGCCGGCAAGCCGCGGATTTTTTCGACGTATTGCGGGTGACCGCCAACAACCCGCTCGTTCACCTGCCGGCCACGCCGGAAATCCTCACTGCATTCGCCCAAATCGAGGCGCCGATGACCGAAGTCCACACCCGGCCCCACCTCGTCCTGGCCAGCACCGCCCTGGCGCGCCTGCTCGGCTTGATCCAAGCCCGGCACAGCGCGCTCGCCGACAGTGACCGGAGCGACGAGGAAAACGTGCAGGCTTCCATCGCCTTCATGAAAGCGCACCTGACGCGGCCGGTGTTCCTGAGCGAATTGGCCAATGTCGCCCGCATGTCCGTGAGCCGGTACGAACTGGTCTTTGCCAAACGTACCGGCTGTTCGCCGATCACTTTTTTCAACCGGATGCGCATCCAGCAAGCCTGCCGGCTGCTCAACGAGACGCCGCGCCCGCTCAAAACCATCGCCGCCGAACTCGGCTTCGACGACCCGTATTATTTCTCGCGGCTATTCCGCAAGGTCACCGGCAGCTCGCCGACCGGCTTTCGCCAGAATCGCGCTTCCCCCACCCGCCGGCGCGTGGTAAATAGAGCGCGATGAGTTCAGGGTTGCAGGAAATCAAGAACGCCCCTTCCCGCCCGCGCATCCCCGAGTGGATTCGCATGCAGCGCGGCGGCGGCGAACATTACACGTATCTCAAGAACGTCTCGCGCGAGTACAACCTCCACTCTGTCTGCGAGGAAGCCAAGTGCCCCAACCTCGGCGAATGCTGGAGCCACGGCGCGGCGACGTTCATGTTGATGGGCGACATCTGCACGCGGCGCTGCCACTTCTGTTCCGTCGGTCAAGGCCGCCCGGCCGCGCTGGATGCCGACGAACCCGAGCACATCGCCACCGTCGTCGCAGCGATGGGGTTGAAGTATTGCGTCCTCACCTCCGTCGCCCGTGACGACCTACCGGACCAAGGCGCCGATCACATCGCCAAAACCATTGAGGCGATCCACGCGAAGCTGCCGACCTGTAAACTTGAAATGCTCGTGCCGGACTTCCGCGGAGTCCGCGCCTGCGTCGAACGCGTCGTCCAGACGCCGCTTACCGTGTTTGCGCACAACGTCGAGACCGTCCCGCGACTACACCGTGAAGTTCGCAACGGCGCCATCTACGAACGTTCGCTGGCAACACTGACCATGGCGAAGGAAATCCGGTCGGATGTCCTGACCAAGTCCGGCATGATGCTCGGCCTCGGCGAAACCCGGGAAGAAGTGCTGATGGTTTGCGAAGATTTGCGCCGGCACAGCTGCGACATCCTCACACTCGGCCAATACCTGCAGCCGACCCGCGAACAGCTACCGGTCGTCAGTTTCATCACCCCGCAAGAATTTGCCGACCTACGCCGGGATGCGCTGAAGCTTGGATTCCGCCACGTCGAGGCCGGTCCCCTCGTCCGCAGTTCCTACCACGCGTGGCAACACGTACAGTAGAATCGTGGCACAACCGTCCCGGTTGTGCATCATCCATCATTGGACACGCGGGACGCGTGTCCCACTGAATCACTTCTGCTGCGAGAAGTAATCGATCTGCTGGCAAATCCGGTGGAGCACATTCACGTCCCGTTTCTCCAACGGCGCACGACTCAAGACCCGGCGCAATGACCGCAGGAACGATTCCGGATCGCCTTGGTGCGGTCGAAATCCGATCGTCTGCAACGACTCGCCAAGATGCTTCAACACCTGCTCCACTTCTTGGACGGTGGCGAGTTGATGCCGGCGCGGTGGCAACTCAGTCAGACTGGCCTGAAAAATCTCATACGAATAAATCATCACAGCTTGAGAGAGGTTCAACGACGGGTGCGCCGCGCCGCTGGGGACACTACTGAGTTCATTGCACCGGCGCAGCTCTACGTCCGTCAAACCCGACTCTTCCCGGCCAAACACCAACCCGACCCGGTGTTCCCGGCCGAGTTCCACCACCCGCTTGGCGGCTTCGTGCGAGGTCAGCGGATGCGAGAACTGCGCCCGGCGTTTGCGGTGCGTCGTGCCGATCGTCCAATGCAAATCCGCCGTCGCCTCCTCCCACGTCTTGACCTGCCGGGCATTCTCCAGAATATCTGCCGCGCCGTGCCCCATCATGATGGCCTGCTGCTCGCCCTTGAACTTGCAGCCGTTGAGGACGACGAGCTCGCTCAACCCCATCGTCTTGATCGCCCGCGCCGTGGAACCGACGTTCCCCGGCACAGCCGGCTCAACGAGGATCACGCGAATGTTGGAGAACCACTTCGGCGCCGCCACTGTTAGTGCTGGTTCAGGAAATTTCTCGTTGGGTTTACGCATGCTGATCAGTGGCACAACCGTCCCGGTTGTGCTTCGCTCCATGATTGGACACGCGGGACGCGTGTCCCACTTTTGCCGGGTTCTGACGAATGTACTCGGCGTAGTCCCCGAGTTTCTGCGCGTTTCGCACGAGATGATCGAACGACTCCTTTTGCCAGACCGCACCTGACCGGTCTAGCCGCCGGTTGATTTCGTGTGCCGTGAACGATTTCCACGAGTGGACGATTTCGGACAAGTCATGCGCGCCGAGCGGCGTCACCAGCACATGAACGTGGTTGGGCATGACGACAAACTCGCCGAGTGCGTACCGGTCACCATCAAAATGACGCAACGCCCCCGCGACAAGTTCCGCAATCGCAGGTCTGCCCAGCAAACACTCACCCATCCCGGCGTCCAGCCACTCTTCGAGCCGATTCGTAAACTGCACGTGGTACTCGCGGGCGTCCGCCTCGGAATGCGGTGGCGGATGATCGCGCAACCAGGTATCCCGCTCGACCTCCCACTGCTGCAACTTTTCCCGCGGCAGTGAATCGGCCAAGCGAAACGTCACAAAATACGTCGCCCCCGGTTGTCGCCAATGCGGCAAGTCACGCCACGAAATCGCAACCGATTGCGCGGAATCGAAAGGAATAAAAAGTGGCACAACCGTCTCGGTTGTGCTTTTCACCGGTTTGGACACGCGGGACGCGTGTCCCACTTTTTCTGAATCCAAAACAATCGTCACCGGCCCGTCATTCACCAACTCCACATCCATCATCGCCGCAAACTGCCCCTCCGCCACCAACAGCGTCGTCGCGGCGCGCAACTTCTCCATGAACCGCCGGTAAAACTCCCGGGCTTCCGCCGGCGGCATCGCCGTGGAGAAACTCGGGCGCGTCCCCTTTTCCAATTCGCCATACAGCGTGAACTGCGACACCACCAAAATCCCGCCGCCGACGTCGGTGACCGACCGGTTCATCTTGTCGGCTTCGTCCGGAAAAATCCGCAGCGCCAGCAGCTTGCCGATCATCCATTCGCTCGCCGCGTCCGTATCTCCCTTGCCGATGCCGAGCAACACCAGCAACCCCCGGCCAATTTCGCCGACGACCTTGCCGTCCACGCGCACCGACGCGCGGGAAACTCGTTGGATGACCGCTCGCACGGCGGGCTGCATAACAAACCCGGCAAAGTTGGTCGAGCCTCTTGCGTTACCGGCAGGCCTTTGGTAATTTCCGCGCCTCGACAGGGGCGTCCGTAGCTCAATTGGCAGAGCAGCTGACTCTTAATCAGCGGGTTCTCGGTTCAAGTCCGAGCGGGCGCACCACCTTCAGGTTTCCCTCACAAACTAACACCACCCGGCCCGGGCACATCCGCTGGACTTCGGCTTTGATTTCCGCCTTGGTTGCAAGCTCAGCCAATTCGTGCCCGACGAATCCTTTACGAATGGAGAGCAGGCCGTCCACGCGGGCGAAACTCCGGCGCAACAACGGGCGGGTCAGCAGCGAAAACACCGTGTAGGAAAATTGGTTTCGTTCGAGGTCGCTGCACACGATGCGGCGGCGGACGTTGCGTTGCAGCACTCGCAGCAGCGCGACGATTTGGGCATCGGGCAGGTGGTGCAGGACGTGGTTGCTGAAGACGTAATCCACCGGGCCCAGTTGCTCGATTTGGAATGCGTCCATCTCCCGGATCTCCAAGCCCGGTACGGCACCGTACCGGCTTTGCGAGAACGTCACTGCCCGGGGATCCACGTCGATCGCGGTCACGGTCAGGCGCAGACCGCGCCGGCGCGCCTCGCGCAGCAACCACACCGCGATTTCACAGCCACCAGCGCCGATGTCCACCAAGCGGTAAACC
>OMJI01000269.1 GCA_900299315.1 Verrucomicrobiota bacterium
AGGTAACCCATCACCGGCTTGAGCGCGATGACGGTCTCGCCGTCGAGCGTCGCATTCATCCGAAACACGCCGTGCGTGCTCGGGTGTTGCGGTCCGATGGAGACCTCAATGGGCTGCGTCTCAATCAGGCCGGCGGGTTTGATATCAGCAACGGGCTGGATCATTTCTTCTTCGCGTCCTCCAGCGCTGTCGGCGGCACAATCCCACCTGCGGCCTTCGCTCGATCCAGCGTCGCATCGTGCGGTGTCGGTTCCCACTCGTAATCCTGCGGCGGGACGTAATCCTTCCGCATCGGGTGATCGGTGAACTCGTCCCACATTAGAATGCGGCGCAGGTCAGGATGACCGGTAAACTTCACGCCGTATAAATCGTAGGCCTCGCGTTCCTGGAATTCACAGCCGCGCCAGACCGGGGTTAGCGACGGCACGTGGCACTCTTGTAAATCCCGGGGCGCCCGGACTTTCAACACCACCGGCCCTTGCCTCAATGCAACCGAGTAAAGGTGGTATACCACTTCAATCACGCCCAGCGCGGGGTAGTCCACTCCCGTCACGCAGGAGCAGAAATCCATCTTGAACCGGTCATCCTCCTTGAGGAACCGGGCGACACCTGCCACGTGGTCGCGATCCACCAGCAACGCCGGTTGGGCGGCGGCAGGCGTCGAGGCAATGATTTCGATCTGCGCCCCTTGCACGGAAGCGACGAGCACCTCTTTGATTTTCTCAATCGCTTCCATCAACTCTTCTTCAAAACCTCCGCAATCGTCACGTCGGTGTAGTCCTTCGGCGGCGACCAAATCTCGCGGTTGGCCGGCGGCACCAAATCATGCTCGCCGAAGGCCGGTATGGGAAAATCCGTCGTGGCACTGGAATCGTACCAGCGCGGCCGTCGACCGGCTTCGAGATCGGTGCCGGCGATCTTGCGTTGGAGCGTCATGATCGCGTGGATCAACGCTTCCGGTCGTGGCGGACAGCCGGGAATGTGGACATCGACAGGAATGTAACGGTCGATTCCCTTCAAGACATTGTAGCCATCCTTGAATGGCCCCCCGGAAATCGCGCATGCGCCCATCGAAATGCAATACTTCGGTTCCGGCATCTGGTTCCAAAGACGGACGACCTGCGGCGCCATCTTCTTCGTCACCGTCCCGGCGACAATCATCAAATCCGCCTGCCGGGGGGTTGCGCGAAAGACTTCCGCGCCAAACCGCGCCAAGTCATAGCGGGACGCCGCGCTGGCAATCATCTCGATCGCGCAGCAAGCGAGGCCGAATTGCAAGGGCCAGATCGAGGATTTCCGGCTCCAGTTATAAAGCTCTTCGAACGGGATTGTGAAAACCCCGTGCTTCTGCAATTCGCTCTTTAGCCCCGGATCAATCGCCATCGCTTATTTCCAATCCAATGCGCCCTTCATCCACGCGTAGGCCAAGCCTTCGACCAGCAGCAGGATGAAAATCATCATCGCTACGAACGCCCCACCGCTCAACCCGGCAAACGCCACCGCCCACGGGTAAAGGAACACGGCCTCAACCGCAAAAATCACGTACACTAGTGCGTAGATGTAATACCCCACCCGGAACTGCACCCACGCGTCGCCCTTCGCCTCGATACCGCACTCGTAAATATCGTTCTTCGTCTGGGAAGGACGCTTCGGCGCCAGAATCTTGGCGATGAGGAGCGGCAGCAGCGGGAACACCACCGCCACCCCGGCAAACACAGCAATAAATAGATAATGCGCGTTGTACGAATCGTTCACGAAAAAGCTACTTCCTCCTACCGTGCGACCCCAAGTTACAAATTTCACAAGCGTTCTAACAATAAACCCGGCACCCGTCAAGCGGCTCGTCATCAACCCGGCACTTGTGATAGCGTTTCGCCCCGTGACTGAGCCAAATCAGGTCCCCGCTACGGCAACGAACATCGCCCGGGCCGCGCAGATTCTCGGCGACGGCGGGCTCGTGGCGTTTCCCACCGAGACCGTCTATGGACTCGGAGCTCATGCCCTCAACGCCGTCGCCTGCCGGAAGATTTTTGCCGCCAAGGAACGGCCGGCTTGGGACCCGCTGATTGTCCACGTCACCGGGGTCGAGATGGCCCGGTCCTTGTCGCGCGACCTACCGGCTCAGTTTCTTGAGTTAGCTCGCCGCTTCTGGCCGGGGCCGCTGACACTCGTCGTGAAGAAGTCACCGGTAGTGCCGCCCGAAGTCACCGCCGGTCGGGACACTGTCGCCTTGCGCCAACCGCGTCATCCCGTCGCGGCCGCGTTGCTGGCGGCAGCGCAACTCCCCATCGCCGCTCCCAGCGCGAACAAGTTCGGTCGCCCAAGCCCCACGTACGCCGATCACGTCCAAGCCGACCTCGGCAGTGCCGTCGATTTGATTCTCGATGGCGGCAGCACCGACATCGGCGTCGAGTCCACCATCCTCGATCTCACGCAAGTACCGCCGGTCATTCTTCGTCCCGGGGGGGTACCCCGCGAACAACTCGGCAACGCCGCGATTGCGTCACCGGTGGCCGACGAGCATGTGATCGCCCCGGGCATGACGCTCAAACACTACGCGCCGCGCGCCCGGGTCGAGTTGTTCGAGACAGAAATCGCCTTGAGGGAGCGAGCCCGGCAACTGCCGCAAGCCGGGATCCTTCTTCCCCAACCGGAGACACTGTACGCCCAACTCCGCGAATTCGACACGCACGGTGTGCCGGTGATCCTCGCACTACTGCCGCCGCCGACCGGGCTCGGCTTGGCCGTGCGCGACCGATTGACGCGCGCTGCCGCCACAGGTACACTGCCGCCACCCTGACGGAGGGGTGTCCGAGTGGTTTAAGGAGCACGCCTGGAAAGCGTG
>OMJI01000270.1 GCA_900299315.1 Verrucomicrobiota bacterium
GCGCCACATCCTGCCTGGCAATATCAAGCCGGCGCGGCGGGAGCCGCGCCCTCCAAAGCACGCGAGGGATGCTATTTCCCCAACCACTTGTCCCACAGCTTGCCGAACTCGGTTGCGTTTTCCTTGGTGACTTTGGTGAGCGGATCGATCACGCGCTCGCTGGCCGGGTTTTGGCCCTTCACGATTTTATCGAGCAAGATTTGCACGCTCTTGTAGCCCCAGCCGTAACAATCCTGCGCGTACAACGTGTCCACGTGCCCGCTGTACAGGAACGCCAGTTGCGGCGGCAATGCGTCCACCGAGACGACCTTCGGGTTGCCGGGCGCCCACTTCAACGCGTTCTTCGCGAACAACGGCCAGCCGCCAATCATGGCCCAGCCCTCGATCTGCGGATGCGTCGTCTGCGCCGTGTTGACCGCCTCGGCAGCTTGCTCCGGCGTTTCGGGATGATAGAAGATGCCGTCGTCCAGCAGCTTCATCCCGGGATGGTTCTTCAATTCCTCCCGGACACCTTGCACCCGCTTCTGCAGATTTGGCGCGGTCTGGTTGCCGGCCAGGATCGCAATCGTCCCCTTCCCGCCCATCACGCGCGCCAGCTCAGTCATCACGAGCCTGCCGCAAGTCACATCGTCGGTGCCGTAATAGCAGAGCCGCTTGCTGCGCGGCGCGTCCGAATCAAAACACATCACCACCGCGCCGAGGTCCACCGCCTTGTTGATGGCCGGGGTCACCGTGTTCGCATCGCTGCACGAAACCGCAATGCCTTGCGCGCCGGCACGCGCAAGCTGCTCGATGGCCTCCGCCTGCTTCTGCGCGTCCTCATCCACCGGCGTCTGCCAATCCACCGTCACCGCGACGCCATACTTCGGCCCCAACTCCTTCGCCGCATCCTTCGCCCCCGCATACGCCGCCTGAAACACCGGGTTTGACTGGCTCTTCGCCACCAACCCGATCACCACCTTCTTGTCCGCCGCCTGCACCGCCACCGCCAACACCAACCACATCGCCAACATTCTCATATTTCTCTCCTGTTTTGTTTTTTTGAACCACGAAAGACACTAAAGACACGAAAATCAACGGACGATCCGCTCATACTCCAATTGTTGGTAGTGACCGAAATTCACGAGCAGGCCAAGCTTGTGGCCGGTCGCCTTGAGATAGTTGTGCAGTTGGGCGCGGTGTTCGTCGGCCAACTGGCTTACCGCCTTCAACTCCACGATAATTTTTCCGTGAGACACGAAGTCAGGCTCGTAGCTCTGCTTTAGCCTCACGCCTTTGTACTCAAGCTCCAACTTCGGCTGTCCCACCGCGGGGATTCCGAGCAACCCAAACTCCAGCGCCAAACACTCCTGATACACCGCCTCCAGAAACCCCGGCCCCTTCTCCTTATAAACCTCAAAGCACGCCCCCATGATGGCGTAGCTCTCCTCCCGATAAACCACTTCTCTCATTTCGTGTCTTTCGTGTTTTTCGTGGTTCACTTCCGCCACCGTTCGCTTAACCGGTCGATCGCCACCGCGATGACGATGGCGATGCCGATGATGATCTTGCTGTACTCCTTCGACAACCCCAACGTCACGAAACCCAGATTGATTTTCTTGAGGATGAAAATGCCGTTCTCGATCAGCTTGATGATGAGCGCGCCCAGGACCGCGCCCAACGCCGAGCCGCGTCCGCCGGTCAGGCTCGCGCCGCCGACGACGGCGGAGGCGATGACGATGAGTTCGTAACCTTCGCCGGTCGCGGTGTTGGCGGAGCCGAAATAGCCGGTCGAGACCATCCCGGCTATCCCGGCCAGCACGCCGGACAGCGCGTACACCCGCAACTTGATCCGCGCCACGGGCAGGCCGCTGAACCGGGCGGCTTCCTCATTACCGCCGACCGCATACACCTGCCGCCCAGCGACGGTGTGGCTCAGGAACACCCACGCCACGACGACGCACACGAGCATGATGATCATCGGTACCGGCTGCAGGTGCAGGAAGTCGATCGTCTTGGAGAGAAAGTTCTCCGTGAACGCCACCGGCAATGACTTGTCTCCCGATGGCAGCGATTTCGTCGGAACCGAGACGAGGGCGATTCCCCTGAAAATACTCAATGTCCCCAGCGTCACGATGAACGGGTGCATCCGCAACCCGGTCACCAGCGCGCCGTTGATGAGGCCGCACGCCAGACCGATGCCGACCGGCACGAGCATGCCGACCGGGATCACCACCCAAGCGCTGGCGTCTTCCGGGAACCTTTGCAAAACCGCCGCCGTGCCGAGAGCCGCCAAACCAAAAATCGAGCCGACCGAGATATCAATCCCACCGGCCACGATCACGAACGTCACGCCGATCGCCATGATCGCCATCCACGACATCGGTGTGGCGACGTTGGGAATCAGGTTATCGAGGCGGAAGAAGTTGTTCACCGCCACCCCGCGCACCGTCACCGGCTCCGCCGCAAACGTCAGCAGCAATCCCAGCAGCACAATGACCACGAGCAGGCCCGCCTCTTGGACCCGGGGAAGTTTCACAGGCGCTTGATAGCAAAACACGCGAAGGTGGGCAATCTCACCGCATCGTTCGGCCCTGTAGCCGAAGCGTAAGCTTCGGCAGGTTGCCGGCACAAGGCACCGAGGCTCACGCCTCGGTTACAGGAATTTTCCTGTGCCGGCTGCAAAAATTCTCGCCGTCGGACAATCGAATCGCTACACTGCGCGCGTTTGACGGGAATAGACATGACTCCAACACTCTTGGTTTTGGCTGCCGGCATGGGCAGCCGGTACGGCGGATTGAAACAGATCGACGCGGTCGGCGCGCACGGCGAGGCGATCATCGACTTCTCCATCTTCGACGCGATCCGGGCGGGCTTCGGCAAGGTCGTGTTCGTCATCCGCAAGGACATCGAGGCGGACTTCAAGCAGGCGGTCGGCTCGAAATTTTCCAGCCGCCTGCCGGTCGAGTACGCGTATCAGGAACTCGACATGTTGCCACCCGGCTTCACGCTCCCACCGGCTCGCAAGAAGCCGTGGGGCACCGCGCACGCGATCATGGCCGCGACCGGCGTTATCCATGAGCCATTCGCCGTCATCAACGCCGACGATTTTTACGGCGCGGCGTCGTTCAAGACGCTCGCGGATTACCTGAAGCAGTCGCACGACACGCCGACTGTCGCCGATTACTCGATGGTCGGGTTTGTCCTCCGCAACACGCTCTCGGAGCACGGTACCGTCTCGCGCGCGATCTGCGAGCGGGATGCCGGTGGGTTCCTGACGAACATCGTCGAGCGCACCAAGATCGAGAAGACCGGCAACGCGGCCCGGTACCTCGACGAAGCCGGGCAGGCGCATCCGCTGACGGGCGACGAGTTGGTCTCGATGAACATGTTTGGTTTCACGCCGTCGGCGTTCGAGTTGTTGCGGGCGGAGTTTGTGAAGTTCCTCTCCGCGCGGATCAACGACGAGAAGGCGGAGTTCTTCATCCCCACGCCGATGAACGCGCTCATCAAGGCCGGGCGCGCCCGGATGAAGGTGCTCTCCAGCACGAGCGCGTGGTTTGGAATTACGTACCGGGAGGACAAGCCGCTGGTGGTGGAGAACATTCGCCGGCTGGTGCAACAAGGGGTCTATCCGGAGAGGCTGTGGACGTAAAGAAGTTACCGGACATTCCCAGCATCGGCGCGCAGTTCGACATCGCCGGCACGTTGGTCAAGGCCGAGCCATTCACGCACGGTCACATCAACGACACTTTCGTCGCGACCTACCAGCACAACGGTCAAACCTGCCGGTACGTTCACCAGCGGATCAACCATCACGTCTTTAAGAACCCGGCGCATGTGATGGAGAACATCGCGCGCGTCACCGAACACATCCGCGCCAAGTTCCTCCGCGACAATCATCCCGACGTCGATCGCCGCGTCCTGCGCTTCGTCCCTACCCACGACGGGAAGACGTACCACGTCACTGCGGACGGCAATTACTGGCGCACGTACTACTTCATCGAGAACGCCCGGATCTACGACGTCGTCGAGTCGCCCAAGGAAGCCTACCAAGCCGCCAAGGAATACGGTTACTTCCAGCAACTGCTCACCGACCTCCCCGGCGGCCGCCTCCACGACACCATCCCGGACTTTCACAACACACCCAAACGTTTCGCCACGTTCGAGCGCGCCCTCGCGGCCGACGCCCACAACCGCGCCGCCAGTTGCCGGCAGGAAATCCAGTTCGCCCTCGAACACAAACCCATCACCGCCGTCCTCCTCGACCTCCACGCCAAGGGCGACATCCCCGAGCGCGTCACGCACAACGACACCAAGTTCAACAACGTCATGCTCGACAACGAGACCGGCGAAGGCATCTGCGTCCTCGACCTCGACACCGTGATGCCCGGCCTCGCGCTCTACGATTTCGGCGACATGGTCCGCACCACCACCAGTGAAAGCGCCGAGGACGAACGCGACCTCAGCAAGGTCCACATGGAAATGGAGATGTTCGACGCGCTCGCGCGTGGCTATCTCAGCACCGCCGGGGCGTTCCTCAACCCGGTCGAGAAAGCCCACCTCGCCTTCTCCGGCAAACTCATCACCTTCGAGATCGGCATCCGCTTCCTCACCGACTACCTCGAAGGCGACCACTACTTCAAAGTCCACCGCGCCGGCCACAACCTCGACCGCTGCCGCACCCAATTCAAACTCGTCGAAAGCATCGAGCATCAAGAAGCCGAGATGAACGCCCTCGTCGCCCGGCTGTAGCAGTTTGTAGTGCGCCGATTCATCGGCGCTCTTCCCCGACGCGCGATGAATCGCGCTACTACGAACCTTACTGCTGCCCGTAGTACGCCTTGGGGCCGTGCTTGCGGAGGAAGTGTTTATCGAGCAGGACGCGCGGGATGGGTTTGGTGCTCGGGCGAATCGCCAGGGTCAGGGTCGCCATCTCGGCCATCGCTTCGAAGGCGATGGCGTTTTCGAGGGCTTTGGCCGGGGTCGGGCCCCAGACGAACGGGGCGTGGCCGGCCACCAAGACGCCCGGCACGTGGTCGGGGTTGAGCTTTCGTTTTGTGAAACGCTCGACGATGACTTTGCCGGTGTTGAGTTCGTAGTCGCCCTTGATCTCCGCGGCGGTGAGCGGGCGCGTGACCGGCACGGGGCCGTGACAATGGTCGGCGTGCGTGGTGCCGAAACACGGGATCTCCCGGTGCGCTTGCGCCCACGCGGTCGCTTGCACGGAGTGGGTGTGGACGATGCCCCCGACATTCGGGAAGTTCTGGTAAAGATGCAGGTGCGTCGCGGTGTCAGACGAGGGGCGCTTGTTGCCGGCCAGCACTTTGCCGTCGGCGAGCGACAAGACCACGATGTCATCGGGCGTCAGCGCGTCGTAATCCACGCCGCTCGGCTTGATGGCCATCACGCCCGCTTGCCGGTCAGCCCCGCTGGCGTTGCCGAACGTGAGCACGACCAAGCCGGCTTTGACGATGTCTTTATTGATCTGGCAGACTTGTTCGCGGAGGGATTGGTAGTTCATTACCGGCGCACCTCGTCGCGGACGGTGAGCAGTTCTTTCATCAAGTCGTGCAGGTTCTCCGAATGCGCGCTCGTGCCGTGGATGTCGTGGAGCCGGCGGTACTGCCGGTAGAGACGCTCGTAGATGGCGACGTTCTTGGGGTTGGGCAGGAACTTCTTCTTCATCGTACCGGTCATCGCGACGGCCGCCTCGGCGAAGTTCGGGTGCGCGCCGCCGACCACGGCCCCGGCCATCGCGGCGCCGAGCGCGCAGGTCTGGGCGCTGCGGGAGATTTCCATCGGACGGTTCATCACGTCGGCGTAAATCTGCATCACGAGCGTGCTCTTCACCGAGATGCCGCCGCAATTGACGACGCGCTCCGCTTTGACGCCGTATTCCTCGAACCGCTCGACGATCCGCCGCGCGCCGAACGCGGTCGCCTCGACCAAGGCCCGGTAAATCTCGGCGGGCGTGGTGTGGAGCGTCAGCCCGAGCACCAAGCCGCTCAGCCGCTGGTCGGTGAGGATGGTGCGATTGCCGTTGTGCCAGTCGAGCCCGAGCAGACCGCTCTCACCGGGTTTTAATTTCTCGGCGCCCTTGGTCAGCGTCTCGTGCGACTGGCCGCTGAACCGCACGAACCAGTTGAAGATGTCGCCCACTGCGGATTGACCGGCTTCCAAGCCGTAATAGCCGGGCAGGATGGATTCCGGCACGATGCCGCACAAGCCGGGGATGTCGGGCAGTTTATCGGCCAGCGGCGCGACCATCATGTCGCAGGTCGAGGTGCCGACGATTTTCACGAGCGTGCCGGGTCGGATACCAGAGCCGACGCCGCCGAGATGCGCGTCGAACGCGCCGACGGCGACGGGAATACCGGCGCGCAAGCCGAGTTTCTTCGCCCAATCCTCGGTGAGCGTACCGGCGCGGTCGGCGATGTTGTACGCCTTGTTCGGCAACGACCGGCGGACGCGGGCGAGCTTGGGATCGAGCGCGCTGAGAAATTCTTCGTCGGGATACCCGCCCCACGATTCGTGGAAGAGCGCCTTGTGACCGGCGGCACAGATGCCGCGTTTCAATTTCCGGGGGTGATCAGTGCCGGTGAGGACGCCGGCCATCCAGTCGGCGTGTTCGACCCACGTGTGCGCGGCGTCGAAGACGGCCGGGGATTCCTTGGCGCAGTGCCAGATCTTCGACCAGAACCATTCGCTCGAATACTTGCCGCCGCACTTCGCAAGGTAATGCGGTCGCTGTGCCGACGCGGTGGCGGTGATGGCTTCGGCCTCGGCAAAGCCGGTATGGTCCTTCCAGAGCCACGCGAGCGCGGCCGGGTCTTTGCGAAACGCCTTGTGGAAGGCGAGCGGCGTGCCGTTCTCGTCGACCGGGAGGGGCGTGCTGCCGGTGGTGTCCACGCCGATGCCGACGATGTCCGCGCCCTTGACCTTGCGCAGGCACGCCTTCACGCAGGCGACGGTGCCGTCGAGGTAATCCTGCGGATGTTGCCGGGCGAGGTTGACGTTCTTGCGGTCGAGAATGATGCCGGCATCGCCGTGGGGGTAATGGAAAACGTGCGAGGCGAGTTCCTTGCCGGTGGCGCAGTCCACGACGAGTCCGCGGACGGAGTTGGTGCCGAAATCGAGGCCGAGGGAAAGCTGTTTCATGGCGGTGGGTTTATAGACGAAGGAAGGCGGCGCCGCAAAGCGGATTTGCAGGGGTTGGTAGTAGCGCGATTCATCGCGCGTCCACCACGGCCGCGATGAATCGCGGCACTACAAACTGGATTTTGACTGTTGCGCGGGCCGGTGGGTTTGCGTTAAACATCCCGCCAACTTTCAACGGAGATCATTTCTATGAAACCTATCAAGTTGGGCGTCATTATCGGCAACCGCGGATTCTTCCCGGGCGAACTTTGCATCAAGGGACGCGAGCGCGTCTTGAAGGCGTTGCAGGAGGAAGGCATCGAGAGCGTGCTCGTGTCGCTGGACGCGACGCGGAACGGCGCGATCGAGTCGCTGGCGGAAGCGCACCTGTGCGCCGACCTGTTCAAGAAGCACCGGGAGGAGATCGACGGCATTCTCGTGACGTTGCCGAACTTCGGCGACGAGCGCGCGGTGGCGAACACGATCCGGTTTTCGGGGTTGAACGTGCCGGTACTCGTGCACGCCTTCAACGACGACCCGAACAACATGTTGATGGGCGGCCGGCGCGACTCGTTCTGCGGCAAGATGTCGGTCTGCAACAATCTCCGGCAGTACAACGTGAAGTATTCCCTCACCGGCCTGCACACGGTGGATCCCGAGAACGCCGCGTTCCATGCGGACCTGCGGAAGTTCGCGAGCGTCTGCCGGATTGTGAAGGCATTGCGCGGCGCGCGGGTCGGCGCGATCGGCGCGCGCCCGACGGCGTTCAACACGGTCCGGTACAGCGAGAAGTTGTTCGAACAATCCGGAATCAGCGTCGAGACGCTCGACCTGAGCGAGCTGATCGGCTGGATCAACAAGATGACCGACACGGACGCGCCGGTGAAGGCCAAGTTGGATTCGATCCGCGGTTACACCCAGACCGCCGGCATCCCTGAGAAGAGCCTGCTGAAGATGGCGAAGATGGGCGCGGCCATCGACAAGTGGATGACCGACAACCAGCTCGTCGCCACCGCGATCCAGTGTTGGACGGCGCTCGAGGAATTTTACGGCATCGTGCCCTGCACGTTGATGAGTATGATGTCGAACAAGCTGATGCCCAGCGCGTGCGAGACGGACATTGCCGGGTTGCTTGGGATGTACATCCTCGATGCGGCATCCGGCAAGCCCGCTGCGTTGCTCGATTGGAACAACAATTACGGCACCGACCCGAACAAGGGCGTGGTGTTCCACTGCTCGAACCTGCCGAAGGACGTGTTCACCAGCCAAAAGATGGATTATCAGGAGATCATTGCCGGCACCGTCGGCAAGGACAACACGTACGGCACGATCGTCGGCCGCATCAAGCCCGGGCCGTTCACCTACTGCCGCGTCTCCACGGACGATCTCAACGGCAAAGTCGCCGCGTATTTTGGCCAAGGTCGGTTCACGGACGACAAGCTCAACACTTTCGGCGGCTTCGGCGTAATCGAGGTGCCGAACTTCCAGAAACTGCTCACCTACATCTGCGAGAACGGTTTCGAACATCACGTCGCCGCCAACCTCAGCGAGTGCGGCGATGCGATTGAGGAAGCCCTCAGCAAGTACATGGGCTGGTCCACGTACCACCACCGTTAAGAGCGGACGGCTAGGCCACGATTACCAACCGGATTTCTTCCGGTAGATGCTGGCCAATCTGCGTCATCATGTCGCCGCGCAGGACGCGCGTGAGCGCCATGCGCCGGCTGTGACCGAGGATGAGCATGTCCACCCCGGCAATGGCGGCGTTGTCGAGAATGGTCCACGCCGGGTCATCGCTGACGGCGTAGATGGTGGTGACTTCGACGCCGGTCGCGATGGCGCGGGCGGCTTGGAACACCGCTTGGGCTTCCTCGTCCTCCTCCTCGACGACCGGCACGGGGATCGTGGTGAATTGTTCGCGGACAAACAGCACGAATAGCACCGCGCGAGCGGAGCGCGCCTGCTCAACGGCGAAACGCAGCGTGGGCGTCACACCGCGCGCGGCCACCATCACGGCCGTGACCGGCCGTTCGGCGCCGAGTTGTTTCTCCACCTTGGCGGCGCGTTCCTCGGCGGTGATTTCCTCGTAGC
>OMJI01000271.1 GCA_900299315.1 Verrucomicrobiota bacterium
CTCTTTGTCGATCTGCTTCAAGGTGTCAGCGAGTTTGTCGAGCATCTGGTCGAGCAACTCGTAGCTGATGTTCAAGGCCGGTTCGATACGGATCGTGCGGGCACTGAGCAGCGTACCGGCGACGAGGATGCCGCGTTTGAAGAGGCCGGCGGCGACCCGATAGCCGATGAACCGGTCGGAGAATTCGAGGCCGATCAGCAGGCCTTTGCCGCGGACGACCTTGAGAATGTCCGGGTAGAGCGCCTGCAGGGAGCGGAGACGTTTCAGCAGGTAGTTGCCCTTGTCGGCCGCCTGCTGGGCGAGGTTTTCCTCGATCATCACGTTGATGGCGGCGATACCAGCCGCGCAGGCGAGGGGATTACCGCCAAACGTGCTGCTGTGGAGAAAAGGATTATCCTCGAGCACCTTCCAGATTTTCGGCGTGCTCATGAACGCGCTGAGCGGCATGACGCCACCACCGAGCGCTTTGCCGAGGCAGAGGATGTCCGGCACGACGCCCCAGTTTTCGCAGGCGAAGGTCTTGCCGCAGCGGCCCATGCCGGTCTGGACTTCGTCGAGGATGAGCAGGACGCCGTATTTGTCGCAGAGTTCGCGGACGCGGGGCAGGTAATCGTCCGGTGGGACAACGGCACCGGCTTCGCCTTGGACTGGTTCGAGGATGATCGCGGCGATGTCCTCGCCGAGTTCGGTCAACTTCTTGAGCTCGCGTTCGAGATCCTTGATGTCGCCGTAGTCGACGAAGTAGACGTCGGACAGCAGCGGCTGAAAAGGTTTCCGGTAGACCGCGCGGCCCATGACGCTGAGCGAGCCCATGCTCTTGCCGTGGAAGCCGCCGGTGGTGCTGATGAAGCCGGTCTTCTTGGTGTAGAGCCGGGCTAGCTTGAGCGCGCCTTCGACGGCGTCGGTGCCGTTGCTGATGAAGAAGCATTCCTGCAAATCACCGGGCGCCAGTTCGCCGAGCAACTCGGCAAGGAAGCCGCGAAGCGGGTCGAGCAACTCTTGCGAGGAGAGCGGCATTCGCCGGAGCTGGGCTTCAACGGCTTGGATGATCTTGGGATGCCGGATGCCCATGTTGTAAACGCCGAAGCCACCGAGGCAGTCGATGAACTTCCGGCCCATGATGTCCTCGATGATCGAACCTTGGCCGGTCCATTCGATGGCCGCGATGTCTTCAGCTTCCGCGACGGATTTCCGGTACTGGAGGAAGCCGCGGTTAAAGTAGTCGTCGAAGTTCTCCAGCGTGTGCTTGATGATGCGATTCTTGTCATCGGGGTCGAGGCGTTTCCCGCCCGAGACAACGTCGAGATATTCGGCGGACTTACGCTGGATTTCCTCAGATTTCGTCTCGCGACGCAGCTCTTTTGGGGGCTGCTCCGGGCGGTTCAGAGTGGCGCTGATCGCCGTTGTTTCGACCTTTTCTTTGAGTTGCTCGGGCATGTTCGCCTCCGCTGGTTTCTGGTTGGGGCACCTTAGCACAGGGGTGAAGGGGCAGCTAGGTGGAAGTTCTAACTGACGAGCCGGGAAGTGCTTTGGCGGCGGTTTCCGGTGGTGTGGGGTGTCTTTTCATCGCCAGATGCCTTGACCTTCGTCGTGGCAAAAAGTAGAGTCCGCTGTCGGGATTGTTTGCAATCTCACGTACGGATATGCCAGCCCAAGACGAATTTGTAATCGAAATCTTACGCGACGTCGGGCTTGTCTCCCACGAGCAGATTCTGCAGGCCAAGGAATCCGCCGAAACCAACAAAAGTGGTGTCGTCGATGCCTTGATTGACTCGGGGGTTGTGACGGAGCGCGACGTCACGAAGGCTCTCGCCAATCAGTTCGGTTTGGAGATGATCAGCTTGGCGGATTACCGGGTGCCTGATGAAGTCATTGCCTGCATGCCCCGCCACATCGCCCGGCGCTACAAGGTGATGCCGGTCTACAAGCACGACAGCACCCTGACCGTTGCGATCAGCGACCCGCTCGATGTCGATACCGTCGATAGCCTGCGTTACATCCTCAAGATGAACGTCGAGCCGGTGGTGGCTTCGAAGGGTGACATCGACGTGGCTTTGGGCCGGTACTACGGCTCGGCGGATGACACGGTCGAGAGCATGTTGCAGGAGATCACCGAGGGCGACGTCGAGATCTCCGTCCCGACCAAGGCGCAAGAATCGAAGATTGAAGACGCCACGGCGACCGAGGCCGACGCGCCCATCATCAAGCTCGTCGGCTTGCTGATCATGGAGGCCTACCGGAACCGGGCGAGCGATATTCACATCGAGCCGTTGGAAAAACGGCTGCGCGTGCGGTACCGGATCGACGGCGTGATGCACGAGGTGGACAATCCGCCGAAGCGCCTGCAGGCGGCGATCATCAGCCGGTTGAAGATCATGGCGAACATGAGCATCGCCGAGAAACGCGTCCCGCAGGACGGCCGTATCCAAATCCCGGTCATGGGCAAGACGCTCGACCTGCGTGTCTCATCGCTGCCCACGAACCACGGCGAGAGCATTGTCATGCGTATTCTCGACAAGTCGAGCCTCCTGCTCGGCTTGGGCGATCTCGGTTTCTTCAGCGACGATCAGGAGAAGATGGAGAAGTTGATCTCGCTGCCTGATGGGATCTTCCTCGTCACGGGGCCGACCGGTTCCGGTAAGACGACCACGCTCTATGCGTGCCTGAACTCCATCAACAAGCCTGACCGGAAGATCATCACCGTCGAAGACCCGGTGGAGTATCAGTTGGCCGGTATCAACCAAGTCCAGGTCAATGCCGACATCAACCTGACATTCGCCGCCGCCCTGCGTTCCATCCTCCGCCAAGCGCCAAACATCATCATGATCGGTGAAATTCGCGACTTGGAAACGGCCAACATCGCCGTCCAAGCCTCCCTCACCGGTCACTTGGTCTTCTCCACGTTGCACACCAACGACGCGCCGTCGGCTGTCACGCGCTTGATCGACATGGGCGTGAAACCATTCCTCGTCGCGTCGTCCGTCCGCGCGATCATGGCACAGCGACTCATCCGCCGCATCTGCCAGAATTGCAAAGAGCCGTACGTGCCGAACGAATACGAGATGCGGACGTTGAAGCTCAACCCGGACGAAATCGCCAAGGCGACAATCTTCAAGGGGAAGGGCTGCCCGGAATGCGGGCGCACCGGGTATCGCGGCCGGCGGGGTATTTATGAAATCTTCATACTCAACGAAGAAGTGCGGCAATTGATCTACGAGCGGGTCCCGTCCAACGTGTTACGCACGCGGGCGCGGGAGTTGGGGATGCGGACGTTGCGGGAAGATGGCATCCGCAAGATCATGACCGGCATGACGACCCCCGAGGAAATCATTTCCATTACCGTGGGTGACGAAGACTAGACCGGCAAGGAGAGAGCGACATGGGCGATATTCAAATGGATCAACTGTTGCAGGTATGCGTCGACGAGGGCGCTTCCGACTTGCACCTGCGCGTCGGCGTCCCGCCGGTCATCCGCTTGCACGGCGCGCTCGTGCCGATGGACCTGCCGGTGTTGACCAACGAGGACACCGAGAGCCTGATGAAGGCCATCACCTCGGAGGCGCATCTGCAGAAAGTGCGGGAGAACGGCGGAACGGATTTCGGTTTCGCTTTCGGCGACATGGCACGGTTCCGCGTCAGTTGCTTCAAGGAACGCGGCAATTATGGGTTGGTTCTGCGTCAGATTCCCAGCAAGCTCATGTCGCTCGAACAAATTGGCCTGCCGCCTTCCGTGAAAGATTTGCTCTTCCAACCGCGCGGTTTGATTCTCGTCACGGGGCCCACCGGCTCAGGCAAGACCACGACGCTGGCCTCGATGATTGACATCATCAACACCGAGCGCGATTGCCACATCATTACCGTCGAGGACCCGGTCGAGTACTACCATCCGCACAAGAAGAGCGTCGTCACCCAGCGCGAAATCGGAGTGGACGTGCCGAACTTCGAGGAAGCGCTGCGCCGGGCGCTCCGGCAGGACCCCGATGTCATCTTGGTCGGTGAAATGCGCGACTTGGAAACGATGGAAGCTGCCATCACCGCGGCGGAAACCGGGCACCTTGTCTTCGCGACACTGCACACCACCGGCGCGGCTCGGACGGTCGACCGGATCGTGGACGCCTTCCCGACAAACCAACAGGAGCAAATCCGCACCCAGTTGGCGTCCTCGATCAAGGCCGTCATTTCGCAGTTGCTGCTGGTCCGGGCGGAAGGGAAGGGGCGCGTTGCCGCCTTCGAAATCATGATTTCCACGCCGTCGATTCAGGCGTTGATACGCGACAACAAGACCTTCCGGATTACTTCCGACATCCAGACCGGTGCCAAGTACGGCATGGTGACGATGGACGGGAATTTGATGGGGCTTTACGAGCGCGGTTTGATCACCTACGGCGACCTCATCACCAAGGCGCAAGACCCAACGAGTATTGTGACCAAGCTGCAGGAATCGGGAGGCAAACGGCGGTAGCCATGTTCGAAGGCGAATCAGGCATCTTGGCGGAGCTGATCCAGCAGAAGGGGTTGGTCAGTTCGGAGCAATTGGCGGAGTTGATGGAGGAACATCAGCGGACCGGTAAGTCGCTGTCGCAAGTGCTCGTTGATTTTGGCCTGCTCACCGAAGATCAACTGCTCGCGTTGGTGGCGGACTATCTCAGCATTGAGTACGTCAAGCTCACCGAGATGGATCTTCAGCCCAGCGTCCTGCGCTCGATGCCCGGCAGCGTCGCGCGCATGTATGGTGCGGTGCCGATCCGGCAAGACGGCAACACCGTCGTTGTCGCGGTGCTCGACCCGTTCAATCCCCGGTTGGTGGAGGAGTTGTCGTTCGTCCTCGGCAAAGACGTGCAGTTGGCGGTAGCCCCGGCCAAGCAGATTGAGGACGCGCTGAACCGCTACTACGGCGAGGAGAGCGAGTCGATGCAGGAACTCCTCGGCGACATGGAGAAAGAGTTCAGCGGCGCGACGGCTGCGGAATTGGCGGTCGGTGGTGGCGGCGAGAACGCCCAGGCCTTGGAAGAAGAGGCCAACAAGGCTCCGATCGTGCGCTTCGTGAATTTGATTCTCTTTCAGGCGATTCAAGACCGGGCCAGCGACATCCACTTCGAGCCGTTTGAGGATGAGTTCAAGATCCGCTACCGGGTCGACGGTGCATTGTACGAAATGGCGCCACCGCCAAAACACTTGTCCCTGCCGGTCATCTCGCGCATCAAAGTGCTATCGAATCTAAACATCGCTGAGCGCCGGTTGCCTCAGGACGGACGCATCCAGATGAATATCGCGAACCGGCAGGTGGACCTCCGCGTCTCGACGTTGCCGACTCAATTTGGCGAATCGTGCGTGCTACGTGTGCTCGACCGGACGGTCGTCAATCTTGAACTGGAAAGCCTCGGCATGCCGGCGGATATCCGCGAGAAGCTAGGCGAGTTGATCCAGTTGCCCAACGGAATCCTGATTGTCACCGGGCCCACCGGCTCGGGTAAGACCACCACCTTGTACTCCTGCCTCAAGCGGATCAATACGATCGATCTCAAGCTCCTCACCGCCGAGGACCCGGTCGAGTACGACCTCGAAGGCATCATGCAGGTGCCGGTCAACGAGGGTGTCGGTCTTACCTTTGCCCGCGCGCTCCGCGCCTTCTTGCGGCAAGACCCCGACGTGATCATGGTCGGTGAAATGCGCGATCTCGAGACGGCGCAGATTTCCATCCAAGCGTCCCTCACCGGTCACTTGGTGCTCTCTACACTGCACACCAACGATGCGCCCGGCGCCGTGACGCGCTTGATCGATATGGGCGTTGAGCCGTTCTTGATCACCTCGACGATTCAAGGCGTGCTTGCGCAGCGGCTCGTCCGCACCGTATGCAAGAAGTGCAAAGTCGCCTACGAACCCAGCGAGGCCGTGCTGGCGGAGATGGGATTGACCCGGGAGGACGTCGGGGGGCGGCCATTCTATTACGGTAAGGGATGCCTGGAATGCAATGAGACCGGCTATCGGGGCCGGAAGGGTTTGTACGAGTTGCTGCTGGTCTCGGAGCCGATCCGGGAACTCATCAACATGCGTGCGCCGTCGGGCGTGATTCGCGCCAAGGCGCAGGAGCTCGGATTGCGCACGCTGCGGCAGGATGGTATCCGGAATGTTTTGGATGGCGAAACAACCGTTGAAGAAGTATTAAAGTACACATAGCGCGGGTCGCGTTAGCCCGCAGGAGGAAGAGCCATGGCCCGTTTCACGTACGTCGCATTGGATGTCAAAGGCAAGGAAGTCACGGGGGAAATCGAGAGCGACAGTTCCACCAATGCCATTTCGCGGATCCGCGAGATGGGATACTTTCCCACCAACGTCGCCGAGGCCAAAAAGGCGGGCGGTAAGCCCGCGCCAGGCCAACCGGCCCCGAAAGCCGCCAAGAAGGGACCGTCAATTAGCCTCAAGATCCCCGGTATGGGCGGGGGCAAGGTCAAATCCAAGATCCTCACGACGTTCACCCGCCAACTTGCGACGCTCATTGATGCCGGCTTGCCACTCTTGCGCGGGTTGCATGTGCTCCGTAACCAGGAGAAGAACCCTGTGCTGAAGAAGACACTCGGCGACCTGTCAGAATCCGTCGAGGCCGGCAGCACCTTCAGCGAAGCTCTGGCTCAGCATCCCCGGATCTTCAATAAGCTCTACGTCAACATGGTCCGCGCCGGTGAGGCGGGCGGTGTGTTGGACGTGACACTGAACCGTTTGGCGGATTTCATGGAAAAAGCCCAACGGATCAAGAGTAAGGTTGTTTCGGCCATGGTGTACCCGACCGTTGTCATCTTCGTGGCCGTGGCGATCCTGTTCTTCCTCATGACTGTCATCGTTCCGAAGTTCGAAGCGATCTTCTCCGACTTGCTCGGTGGCGCCTCGTTGCCACCCCTCACGCGGTTCGTCATGGGCATCAGCCGGATGGTGACCGAGCGTTACTTGGTCGTCATGATTGCC
>OMJI01000272.1 GCA_900299315.1 Verrucomicrobiota bacterium
CTAACGTCCGCGCACTTTTCGGGCGGCGGGTTTGCCAAGTGGGAAGGCGGAGGTCTGCAAAACCTCTATGAGTCGGTTCGATTCCGACACCCGCCTCCAACTTCTACTGCTTGGACAGCAAGAAGTTGCAGAAGTCACAGGCCGTAAAGTGCCAGCAAAATGCCAGCAGTTGGGTGACTCGGAGCAACCCGTTACAACTCCGATGCCACCACGGCAGAACTTGCTGAAACGCGATCGGCTGCGCGGTTGGTGTAGCAGATGCACCTGACACTCGTCCGCGCGTGGCAGGCTCAAACCAGAAAGTTTGAGCCATGAAAAATCGATTCCGGTTGTATCGCCGTGCCAGGTCCCGCGTATTCTACGTGCATGACTCGGTCTCCGGTAAACAAGAGAGTCTCGGCACGCGAGACCGCGCCGAAGCCGTGCTGCTCGTCACCGCACGTAACGAGTCATTTCGGCAACCGCATTTGAATCTCCAACTTGCCCGCGCCTACTTGGCTGGCAGTGATTCGGGCATCGGTACGCGGACCTGGCAAGATGCGCTGAACATCATTGTCGAATCAAAATCAAAACAAGGATCGACACAAAAACGCTGGCGCTGTGCCGCAAAGGAAGCAGCACTGGACGACATCCGCAACCGCATCATCATCGAGACGCAAGCGGAGCATCTGCTCGCGTGCCTCAAGGCCGGCACGGTCAGCACAAACGTTCATCTGCGGAAGTTGCACAACTTCTGTCTCTCGATGAATTGGCTGCCCTGGCCGATCATCCCGAAGCGGCTCTGGCCGGAAGTGCGCTACCGGCCTCGCCGCGCGATCACGATTGAAGAACATCGCTTGATCATCGAACGCGAGAAGAACCCGGAGCGGCGCGACTTCTACGAACTGTGCTGGCATCTCGGCGGTTCGCAAAGCGACCTTGCCAATCTGAGCGCCGATGACATTGATTGGCCGAATCAGACCATCGCGTATCACCGTCAGAAAACCGGTAGCCTCGCCATGATCCATTTCGGCGAGAGCATCGCGGCGGTGCTGCGACGATTACCGGCCAGCGGACCATTATTCCCCTACCTGCGAACGGTACGGTCTGGTGACCGCTCGACCGAGTTCAAGCAACGCTGCGACGGCCTCGGGATCAAGGGCGTCTCGTTACATTCGTACCGGTATGCGTGGGCCGAACGCGCGAAGGTCGCCGGCTACCCGGAACGATTCGCACAAGAGGCACTCGGCCACAACAGCAAGGCCGTGCATCGCGCCTACGCGCGCAAGGCGCTCGTAAAACTCCCGTCCTTGGAGAGCTACGAAAAGCAGGCAGCACAAGGCAACATTATCCGGATGCCGTTGCCACCTGTGGAACCATCCTGCATTCGGTTGGTTGGGGCGGCCGGTTGAATGCGCGCGTGCGTTTCCGCCGGTTGCGCTCCCGCCAATACCCGCAGATCGCGTCACTGGCACGGGCGAGCCATTTCTCGTCACGCCGCAGCTCCTCCAACGTGGAGGTCGCAAAGAATTTCGTGCCGTTGCGGGGTGGATGGCCGAGCGGCTTGAGTAGGCCATCGGTGATCAGGATGGGAATCTCGTGCGGCTCGAATCCAAGAAACCATGCCGTTTGGATCGTGCTCAGGCGCGCGGGGACGATCTTCCAACTCAAGAACTCCGCTTGTTGCTCGTTCGCAATCATACCGCTGCCGTGCTTATCATGGTTCATTGTGGTGCGCGTGTAACTGCTGCACGAAGAACACCTCGTACTTTTTTTGGGGGGGCACACCACCTGTAATCGCAGCAGCGTCATACTCGAACGGCTGTTCGCCTCTGGTGAGGCGGAAGTTCAGTCAGTGTCTGTCGTTCAGTCACCCTTTGCCGGCAGATGCCATGCGGGAGGTTTTTTTGCAGACGGCTCTTCAGAGCGAAAGCACTGTTGTGATGCCACGTGCGGCGAGGCCCTGCTTGTTTCCGTTCCGGTAAGAATCTCGTTGCACCGTTGCGCTCAAAACGCTCCTGGTTGGGGCCAAGTGCCCGGCACACCGTGTGTCGCACCCCGCTAAACACTTGGCTGGCGGCTCATTCAAACCACAATTACGTTAGCTTCAGATGGGTTTCTGCTAGCGCAGCGACAGATGTGCGCGATGAAATCTTAGCGGCCAAGCAGTTCAGGCGGCGGCGCGGGGGGGCAAGGAGGATCGGAAGCGACGACCCGAAGTATCCTTGTACGCCTGCGCCGCCGACGTAGAATCGAACCGGTCCCCTTCGCGCGGTGTCGGCTCGTGCGCCGAATGGCGCCTGCCGGCTGTGGAGCAATTCGTCCAGCGCATCCTCAATCGCCGGGGCTGGTATCTTGAGATTCAACTCGGTCGCGGCTTCCCGACTCGATCTACGAAAATCACCTCGTGCTTGTTGGCTCCACCGGAGCGGTGGTCCAAGTCTTGCGGGCTTCGCTGTAACAGTCGAGCACGTCGAATCCATGCTAAAGCTGAAGCCGCTGCAACAGCGCCTACTCAATCTGATCTTCGGAGATGAAGTTCGGAATGGTTGATTACCGGCCCTTCGCCACCTGCTCGGCCAAGAGCCGCGCGGTGTCGTTCGTTCCAGTCAGGATTTTCTCCGCGATGGTTACCGGAAATCCGCGCGGCAATTTCGCCCGGGTTTGCTCCAGTACCCTTGGTGTCTGCGCGATGACCTCATCCATGATGGATTTCATTTCTGAAAAGCCGCAGCCTTTCGCCGTTTCCAGCCAATGCCGTGCGGAAATCTCCCGCCACCGATAATGGCGGTTCTTGCCGCTCACCGCCATTGCCATCTTGATTTTGAACGGTGACAACTGGCCACGGCCCTTGCCTAGCATCGGATGCGCGGAGAGGATGTCGTGGCACGGCGTCAGTTGGTACGCACCGCCGGCTTGCAAAAAAATGCTGAAGTTCTTGGCGTGTCCGTCAATCGCAGCGAGCAGCCAAAACACCAATTGGGTGCGCAGGAAGTCTCGGCGATCTTTCGCCGCCTGCTCTGACCCGAGCAGCAACTCCATGATTTCCCGGATGCCCGGCCCGCCGTCGCTCTCATATTTCAAGGCCGAAGGTCTGGCCGTGGCCTGACAAAAATCTTCCTGCGGCAAACGCATGATCCACTGGCCATCCAAGGCGAATCGACGATCAAACCGCTCCACGACCAATACCTTCTGTTCACCGAACGTCTCCATCCGGCACCCGGCAACCGGGAGGCCATACGCCGCGACGATTTGCGCGCAGAGCCATTCGTTCTCGACCGACGTGGAAAGATCAACCCCTTGCGGATTGCTCCCAATCGGCAGTTTCAGAATGTGTGTGGTGGGAGTCGAGCCAGTCGGGCGATGCCATGCTCCATCGTGCCAAAGCAACGCGGTTTTCTCCTGTGCCCCGGCTAGTGAAATGCGAAAATCTTCCTCATTGAATACTCCCCGCCCAAATCCCGGATTCACCGTTGCGGCGAGGATCTTTTCCACATTCCCCTGCGTCAGCCGCTTGCCGGTAATCGTTTGCACATCCCCGGGCGGATGACCTTCCGGCAACAGTTGAATCGCACCCACGCAGTCGCGTCCGATTTCCTGCAATAAATCAAAGGCACGCGTCGAGGACGATCCAAAGCGGCGCTGAATCCGTTCGCGGATGGAGCGACTATCCGGCAGCAAGTTGTCGAAGAACTGCTCGACCGCCTTCCGGTACGGGTGTGCCGCTGGACGCAACGGGAGCGATAACGAGATGGGCCGCACCGAACGGGAAGCGAGCCAGGAGTCCGCGTAGAGGAACTCTTGCCCGCCGCTCGTCGGGCGACGCCATTCACCCACGAGCTCGCCGTTCATCCAGACCGAGAGCGCTTTCAATTTTCCGGCGCGACCCATAATCCGTTCACCATTCCGAAGGCTTGGCGGCCGTGCCGCGTTCGCGCACCACGATCTCCAGCTCCAGCGCCGCCAGCAATTTGAAAACCCGTACCAGCGACGTGTTGGTTGGATTCATCTCCAACTTGGAGATTTCCTTTTGCGGCAGACCCACGCGCGCGCCCACCTGCGCTTGTGTGAGTTGATGCGTTTTCCGGTAGCCTTGCAGCACCGCACCTAGTTGCTGTGGTGTTTTGATTGGGTAACTATTCATATCCATTAAAACGTATAAACCAGATTTATCCCTTATACAAGGTAAAGTTATTTTATCCCCGTTACCACTGCTGTCCGATTTAATTTCTGGCAATGTTGAGTTAGGGCTTATTTGACCGACACGAAACGCACATGGCAGTTTTTTTCATTTCATTTGCAGGCAGC